>JBBQIC010000154.1:0-9406 GCA_038324555.1 Chloroflexia bacterium | reverse complement strand
GAATCACTACACGGGCGTAAGTGTTAGAGATAGTGGCGCTGAATTCCCAGATGGGTTGGTAAGGTGAGTGATTCTTCGCTGCGGCTCAGAATGACACGGGTTAGTTGGTCCTACTTCTTCTAGCGACTGCGTAAGGTGAGTTAACAGACAAGGAGACCACCGCCAACTCTGGCGGTGGTCTCCTTGTCTGTTCCTTTTATCGTTTAGTCGGCGCTGCTCATCAGATTGCTGACGAGCTTGCTGACCTGGCCGCGAGTGGCGTTAGTGCCTGGGCGGAAAGCGCCGTCAGAGTAGCCGTTGAGCAGGCCATTGGCAAAGGCTGTCTCGATGTAGCTGTAGAAGACTGAAGTTGTGGGCACATCAGTGAAGCTAGGCGTCGTGGGGGTAACCAGGTTGAGACCTGCTGCCTGGACCACGATCTTGGCAATCTGTCCGCGAGTAACGTTGTCGTAAGGGCGGAATGTGCCGTCTGAGTACCCACTAATCACTCCCTGTGCGTAAGCCGCTTCGACGTATGAGAAGTAGGGGTTGGAAGCAGGCACGTCAGAGAAGTGTTGCTCACTATCTACTGCGCGCAGACCGTTTGCAATCACCACCATCTTGGCAACCTGGCCACGGTTGATAGGAGCATTGGGCTTGAAGGAGCCATCGTTGTATCCAGAGATGACGCCTATGTTTGACAGTTGCTGAATGTCGCTGGCGAAGGGGCTGCCTACTACGTCTGGGAACTCTGGTCCTGACGGTGGGCAGGTCGGGTTCACGTCGCAGGGGCTGATGTCGTGAGACTTCTTCTTCTTGTTGCACTCATGCCTGGCGCTGTCGAGGGAGAATTCGTAGTGTACCTTGTCTACACCTGCGGGCATTGTGAAGCAGAAGTCACCCTGCAAGGTGACGGTACGGCGGGCAGGTAAGACTGCGGTGCCGCGTTGTACCTGTACTACTCTCCAGCCTTCGCCGTAGGCAGCCTTGCATGGAGTATTGTTGTTGCACTTGACCTGAAGCGTGGCGCGGTAAGGTATGGCGAGTGTGCAGCCGGGGTCCTCGTCATAATCGGGCTTGTTGACCAGGGTAGCGGTCCAGTGGAGTGTGCCATCAGGATTGCAGGCAAGTGTTACAGCGTCCTGGGCGTCGCTGGGCTTTTTGAACTTGACGTGGCATTCGGTGCATGGCGTGGTTGTCACGTTTGGCGTGCTGGTGCGCGTAGGGGTGCTGGAAACCTGAGCAGGTGTGCGAGTACTGGTAGAGGTAGATAGTACCTGAGTGTTGGTGCGCGTAGGTGTGCTTGATGCCGGTAGCGACGTATTGGTTCGAGTAGGAGTGCTACTGGCTGGTATGACCGTATTGGTGTTAGTGGGAGTAGACGGCACACTGGTGCTGGTGCTGGTAGCAGGTATGCTGGTGCTGGTAGCAGGTACGCTGGTGCTGGTAGAGGGTACGACAGTATTGGTGCTAGTTGCGACTGCGGTGTTAGTGTTGGTAGGTGTATCGGTTGCTGGTATTGGCGTGCTGGTGTTGGTGCTGGTTGGAACGGCGGTGTTCGTGTCGGTTGGCGTGCTGGTGGAGGGTAGGGGTGTGCTTGTATTGGTGTTGGTAGGCGTATCGGTTGCTGGTATTGGCGTGCTGGTGCTGGTGCTGGTTGGAACGGCGGTGTTCGTGTCGGTTGGCGTGCTGGTGGGAGGTAGGGGCGTGCTGGTGTCGGTATTAGTCGGTACAGCAGTGTTAGTGTTGGTTGGTACGGCGGTGTTGGTGTTAGTCGGTACAGCAGTGTTAGTGTTGGTTGGTATGGCAGTGTTGGTGTTGGTAGGAGTGTTGCTTGGAGGTATGGGGGTATTGGTATTGGTGCTGGTTGGGACGGCGGTGTTGGTGTTAGTGGGCGTGGGAGTCGCTCCGACGATGTTGATTATGTAATCAGTGAATAGCTGGCTATTGGTGATTATGTCGCCGCCGAAGGAAACGATCTCAGTATCGCGGGTTAGGGGCGCGGGAGGCGTGAACTGCCAGTGTAGCACAGCCTGGCCTGGCGCGATGGCGCATAGAGCGATTTGCGCTACCTGGAAGACTCCGCCGCAACCTTCCGGGCAGTTGGAAAGCGCGCCCGAAGCAAAGGCCAACGAGCCTGCATCAATAGTGGACCCTCGGAATACGCAAGGATTAGGGCCGTTACAGACTTCGTTCTGCAAGGTTGCGTCAAAAGTGTCCAGGACGGGGGTGACTGTACTGGTCAGGGTGCAAGTTGAACTGATAGTTGACACCCTGGCGTTCTGGATGAGGTTGTATGTGTAGGTCAGGTAACTTTGTTGGGCTGTGGCGTCGGGGTTAGAGCCGGTGTCTACCCACAAATCGAGGACGAACCTGCACCCGACGTTTACCGTTCCGCCGTTCGGGGGCGCGGCGCAACTGCCCGGAACCTGGCTGGGTATCAGCCTCAGGAGCGCGTCCGCGGTGTAGGGCGTGTGTCCGCCGTTTGATGGTACGCCACTTAGCCGACTTGCCATGGTGACGCCTGCGGGTATGATAAGGGCCGTCAGTACAATAAACGATAATAACATTCGCCGTTTGTTTGCCAGTATACTCGTATTTAGCATTCAGTCTCTCCTTTTTGACCTAGAATTAAAAACCGACCGTGCTGAAATTAGTACGGTCGGTTGCGCCACTAGCTCCATTCTGGCCAGGCGCCCACATACGGCCAGAACTTCATCGCGCCTACTATATTCAATTTTTAGACACTGGTCACAAGAAGGGGCGCGTCCTGCGCATAGCTGATCACAGAATTGACGATAGCGCTTCTTTACTTGTGCCTTTGCCGCGCTTGCCCACTACAGTAATTTATCGAGGTAGCGTTGGCGGCGGCCCTAGCTATGATTGACTATGCTCATCATACTGAGCGTCAGGAAGTAGGGCAATACTCACTCTGGTTAAACTTTGAGTAATACTAGTGTTAGAAATACTAAGCCTTTCTGATGCTCAGGCGCTCGCTCCAGGAGCGATTTGGATTTCTCTTCACTCAACAAACGGCCCCATCAGGGGCCGTTTGTTGAGTGATAGGAGTATGTCTTTTCGCTATGCAGCGAAAGTCCTAATCGGGACTTTCCTGATTAAAATAAAAGGAGCCACCACCCAATTTCGGGTGGTGGCTCCTTTTTAGCCAGTTGGCGATCCTACTCCTCTATGTCATCTCGATGGTAGAAGAGCCGGGACGCGGGTGGGTACGCCGGTAGGTAGCGGTGTGGGTGGCATGCCGCATGTCTCGGTCTGTTCGCATGGCGGCATGGGGTGGGAAGCCATGTCTGCGTCGCATACGCTAGGGCTGGTCCTGGTCCCATGTGTGGCGGGTATGCCGGAGTCAGGAGTAGTGCTGTAGCTGTTGGGTGGCGCGGCCCTTTCCTGTATGGTGGCGTTGCTGCCCTGGCTCCTGCTTCTACCTGCCTGGTCCTCGAAGAGGTACTCTACCCTCACGTCTCTCACGTTGGAGGAGAAGTGGTAGCAGAACACTCCGTCAAGGATCGTATCGCCAGACGGGAAGTTGGAGATAGCGTACTGTATCCTCACCGTCCTGAACGCGCCGTTATTGTTCCGCACTTGTAGTTCAGCCCTCCACGGAGCGGAGACCATGCACGGGTCGGGGTTATGCGCGACTGCTATCCAGTGGACAGTGCCGTCTATGTTGCAGGAACTGGTGACTACGAGTAGTTCCAGGTTGCACTCTCCGCACGGTGTGACTGAAGGTTGAGGCGTGTCGGTGCGCACGGGCGTGTTGGTGCGTATCGGTGTATTTGTGTTAGTGGCGACGGAGGTAGGCACGGGCGTATTGGTGAAGGTGGAAGTCCGTATCGGCGTGTTGGTGAATGTAGCTGTGCTTATGGCTGTATTAGTGGGTGTGATCGTGCGTATTGGTGTGTTAGTGGGCGTGTTGGTACGAGTGGGGGTGATAGTCACTATAGGCGTGAGTGTAGGCGTGCCCCCTCCGGTGATGTTTATCACGTAGTCGGTGAACAGGGCGGGGTTTTGGATCAAGTCGCCGTTGAAAGCCACTATCTCGGTGTCGCGGATCAAAGGTGCAGGTGGTGTGAACTGCCAGTGGATAAGCGCCCTGCCCCCAGCAACGGCGCATATGCCCACCTGTGCGACGCGGAACACTCCGCCGCAACCGGTGGGACAGTTGACCAGAGCGCCCGATGCAAAGGCAAGCGAGCCTGGGTCAACCGCTACCCCTCGGAACACGCATTGACCGGGGCCGTTACATACTTCGTTCTGCAATTGAGCGTCAAAGGTAGTCAGGTCGGCGGCCACTGTGCTAGTAGGTACGCAGGCCGTGGCTATCTGGTCCACCCTGGCGTTTTGTATCAGTTGGTAAGTAAAAGTCATGTAGCTTTGCTGCGCGGTCGCATCGTTACGGGACCCCGTGTTGAGCATCAGGTCGAGCACGAAGCGACAACCCACGTTGGTCGAGCCACCGTTGGGTGGAGCCACGCAGTTACCGGGGGCGCCAGGCACGAGCACGAGGAAGGCGTCTTGACCGGGCGTGGGGGTCGCGCTTCCACCGGACGGGGTGTTGGTGCGCGTGGGAGTTGTGGTTACGGTAGTGCCAGGCGTGCCGCAAGGCGGCCTCGGCGCGACGTTGATAGTGCCGGTCATGTTCGGGTGGACGGTGCAGTGATAGGTGAAAGTGCCAGGTGTCAGGAAGATGAACTGGTACTGCTGGTTTTGCATCAGTATGCCGCTGTCCCAGCCAGGGCTGTCGCTGGTAGCCGTGTGCGGCGCGGTGTCGTGGTTGGTCCAGCGCACGTATGTGCCTGCCTGGATATTCATGACTTGCGGCTGGAACGAGAAGTCCATGATCATCACGTCAACCAGGCCGGGTGTGCCGGTCGGGCATGGGGTGTTGGTGCGTGTGCTAGTGACGGCGGGTGTGAGCGTGGGCGTGCCCCCTCCGGTAATGTTGATAACATAGTCGGCGAAGAGGGCGCGGTTCTGGATCAAGTCGCCGTTGAAAGCCACTATCTCGGTGTCGCGGATCATCGGGTCGGGGGGAGTGAACTGCCAGTGCATTAACGCCCTGCCCGCAGCAGTGGCGCATATGCCTACCGTCCCCACTCGGAAGTATCCACCACAGCCTTCGGGACAGTTAACTAACGCGCCCGAAGCGTAGGCGAACGAGCCTGGGCCAACCGCTACCCCTCGGAACACGCATTGGCCGGGACCGTTGCATACTTCGTTCTGCAATGCGGCGTCAAAGATGGTCAGGTCAGGAGTTATCGTGTTAGTGGGTACGCAACTTGTGCCAATGGAGGAGACCCTGGCATTCTGTATAAGTTGGTATGTGAAGGTCAGGTAGCTTTGTTGCGCGGTTGCATCATTACGGGAACCCGTGTTGAGCATCAGATCGAGGGCGAAGGTGCAACCCACGTTGGTCGAGCCGCCATTGGACGGCGCAGGGCACAACCCTAGGGTTGTCGTGTTAGGCACGAGCACCAGGAAGGCGTCTCCGCCTGGTGTGGGGGTAGGGCTTCCACCGGACGGCGTGTTGGTGCGCGTAGGCGTAAAAGTGAAGCCCTGAGGAGGCGTGTTGGTACGGCTAGGTGTGAGAGTAGGCGTATTGGTGCGCGGGGGCTGCGTGAAAGTCGGTGTAAATGTATTCGTAGGCGCGGTGGTCGGGCAGGTAGTAGGCGGCGGAGGCGTGGGCGTGCCGCCGCCGGTGATGTTGATAACGTAGTCGGCGAAGAGGGCGCGGTTCTGGATCAGGTCGCCGTTGAAGGCCACTATCTCGGTGTCGCGGATCATCGGGTCGGGTGGGGTGAACTGCCAGTGCAGGCGTGCTGCACCACCATTGGTGGCGCATATGCCCACCGTCCCCACTCGGAAGTATCCACCACAGCCTTCGGGACAGTTAACTAACGCGCCCGAAGCGTAGGCGAACGAGCCTGGGCCAACCGCTACCCCTCGGAACACGCATTGACCGGGACCGTTGCATACTTCGTTCTGCAACGCTGCGTCAAAGACGGTCAGGTCGGTTGTCACTGTGTTAGTGGGTACGCAACTTGTGCCAATGGAGGAGACCCTGGCATTCTGTATCAGTTGGTATGTGAAGGTCAGGTAGCTTTGTTGCGCGGTTGCATCATTACGGGAACCCGTGTTGAGCATCAGATCGAGGGCGAAGGTGCAACCCACGTTGGTCGAGCCGCCATTGGACGGCGCAGGGCACAACCCTAAAGTCGTCGTGTTAGGCACGAGCACCAGGAAGGCGTCTCCACCGGGTGTGGGGGTAGGGCTTCCACCCGATGGTGTATTGGTGCGCGTGGCAGTACGCTGTGGCGTCGGCGTGTTTGTGCCCCCTCCGCTGATGTTGATAACATAATCGGTGAACAGGTCATGGTTGTGTATTAGGCCGCCGTCGAGGGCTACTATCTCGGTGTCCCTGATCAAAGGTGCGGGCGGAGTGAACTGCCAGTGGATAAGGCCACGGCCGGGGGCCATAGCGCACCACCCAGTCTGGGCGACGCGGAAGAAGCCGCCGCAGCCGTCCGGGCAGTTGCTGAGTGCGCCCGAAGCATAGGCGAACGAGCCTGGGCCAACCGCTACCCCTCGGAACACGCATTGGCCGGGGCCGTTGCATACTTCATTCTGCAAGGTGGCGTCGAATACCTCGAGATCGCCTGTGACCGTGTTGGTCACAGTACATGTAGAGGTAATAGCCGAGACCCTGGCGTTTTGCAGTAACTGGTAGGTATAGGTTAGGTAGCTCTGTTGGGCTGTAGAACCGACCGGAGGCACGTTGGTGCCCGCGTTGAGCCACAGTTCCAGTATGAACCTGTCACCGACATTGACCGTGCCCCCGTTCGGAGGCGCGCCTGCTGCCGGTACGAACGTCAAGAAGGCGTCTGCCGTTCTTGGGGGAAGTATCCTATGTCCGTTGCCATTGCCGTTGGTGTTGGGGTTGCCGGGAGCGGCGGCAAGCCGCTGTGCCGTAAAGCCGGAGGCCGGCCCATAGGCGACGTGCTGGGAAACGCCTGCCCCGTTTCCCGTAGGGTCCGTCGGTGGAACGCCTGCGAACACACTACTTGAGGCTACGATTATACCGGTTGCCAACATAATAAGCGGCAGCAAATACCACCGCGCGCGACTATACACCCTGCCTAACATATACTCCTCCTAAATTGCTCCTTGCCTTTGCTTTTGTCTTGATTTTTTCAACCTTGCGCTCTATTTATAAGTATAGAATTTTGCCCGCAACGCCCTTTTCCCATGCAGCCGTTAGCGCCTAACTTTTAATTAACACCAAAGCGCATGTCGGATTATACCACACGGAGGTAATAGACATGCGCCTCATTGTCACTGCGTTCACTGCTATCTTGTATTATCTGGTTCCTCCTGGCGTAGCCTGGTGAACCTCGCGTGTTAGTGCATTAAACCTTAAATACGGCCAACAGTAACACAGGAGAACGACGAAGTGTTGCCATGATACAGATTCTTGATTGTTTTGTCAAGAAAAATCTTCGGTCTAATTCCCAGTTATTCTGCACTCAACCCTCGTATTATGGTATAATCGCGGCGCGAAACAGACTTATGATATCTAAATTGATTAGGGCTTACGCAGAGACGATAGACGATAGACGATAGACGATGTCTATTTTGCGTAAGTCCTGTAAAAAAACAAAGAAGGGTTGAATAGCATATGAGCATACTTGCAAATAAAGACACTCGGCTGTTGGTGCAGGGCATCACTGGCCGGGAAGGTGCGTTTCACACGCAGCAGATGATCGAGTACGGCACGAATGTCGTGGCTGGCATGACCCCTGGCAAGGGCGGGACAACCACGCTGGGCGACGTGCCTGTGTTTGATACGGTCGAGGAGGCCGTCAAGCAGACAGGCGCTAATTGCTCTGTCATATTCGTGCCTGCGTCTTTCGCGGCGGACGCGATCCTGGAGGCCGCAGCAGCGGGTATACCACTCGTTGTGTGCATCACAGAGGGCATACCCGTGCTGGATATGATGAGGGTGTATAAGGTGATAAAGGAGAGCTCCAGTCGCCTCATCGGTCCGAACTGCCCCGGCCTTATCACGCCCGGCGAGGCGAAGGTGGGCATTATACCGGGCTATATATGCGCTCCCGGCAACGTGGGCCTGGTGTCGCGCTCAGGTACGCTCACTTACGAGGTGATCCACGCCCTCACCGAAGCGGGTATGGGCCAGACGACGGCTGTGGGCATAGGAGGCGACCCCATAAATGGCACTAACTTTATTGACTGCCTGCGGATGTTCCAGGACGATCCAGCGACCGAGAAGATAGTCATGCTCGGCGAGATTGGCGGCGACGAGGAGGAGAGGGCCGCTGCGTTCATCAAGGAGCATGTGGGCAAGCCTGTAGCCGCCTATATAGCGGGCCGCACAGCCCCGGAAGGCAAGCGTATGGGCCACGCGGGGGCGATCATTTCCGGCGGGGCGGGCACAGCCGACGGCAAAATAGCTGCCCTCGAAGATGCGGGCGTGAAGGTCGCAAAGATACCGACGCAGATACCAGGTTTACTAAAATAGGGCTTACGCAGAGACTATAGACGATGGACGATGGACGATAGACGATGTATATTTTGCGTAAGTCCCATAAAATAAAGGAGGAGTTATGAGCGATACACCCGAAGCCAGTTTGCTTCCACGAGTTGACCAATACATCGAGAAGCTGTTCTCCACCAACGACGAAGCCTTGACGGCTGCGCTTGCGGAGTCGGAGAAGAACGGACTGCCCGCTATCAACGTTTCGGCCAACGAGGGCAAGTTGCTCTACATGCTGGCGAAGATGAGCGGCGCTAAGAAGATACTGGAAATTGGCACGCTGGGCGGTTACAGCACTATCTGGTTGGCCCGCGCTTTACCTGCCGATGGCAGGTTGCTTACCCTTGAGTATAGCCCCAAGCATGCAGAAGTGGCCCGCGCCAACATTGCGCGAGCAGGATTGTCAGATAAGGTCGAAGTGCGTGTAGGAGCGGGACTGGAATCGCTGCCGCAGATAGAGGCAAGAGGTGAAGGGCCGTTCGACCTCTTCTTCATTGACGCTGACAAGGAGAACTATCCGGGCTACCTGGATTGGTGCATAAAGCTGTCACGGCCTGGCAGCGTCATATTGAGCGACAATCTGATACGCAATGGAGCAGTGATGGCTCCTGAAGCCAGTGACACAGCAGCAACTGTCATCTCGGGCTTCAACCGCACGCTGGCGACGCATCCGCGCCTCGATGCGATTATTTTGCCGATTACGCGGGAGAACACTGACGGGTTGGGGATAGCGGTGGTTAGAGGATGACGATAGACGATAGACGATAGACGATAGACGATAGACGATAGACGATAGACGATAGACGATAGACGATAGACGATAGACGATAGACGATAGACGATAGACGATAGACGATA
>JBBQIC010000153.1:0-9524 GCA_038324555.1 Chloroflexia bacterium | reverse complement strand
AAGCTCTATCGCATCAAACGATATTTGGGCCGTAGGCTACTGGGCCACTTCGGGTGTCGAATATCATGGTTACACAATGCACTGGGATGGCACGCAGTGGAGCGCCATGGATAACCCCACTGGGCCTAACGATCCCGTTCCCGCAGGCACCTATCTGTACGGCGTATCGGCAAGCCCTAATGGTGAGGCGTGGGCGGTAGGTCGCAACTTGCAGAGGGCAGGTACAACAGGAGTAACGCTGCACCTACAGGCAGGCTCCTGGGCGATAGTGCCGAGCGCTAATCCTGGCTACTCCAATACTCGCCTCTACGCGGTTTCGGCGCCCAGTTCGACTGGCACATGGGGCGTGGGCACGATGGACACCAATTCGTCCGGCTATACTGTACCCTTGACCGAGCGATATGTGGTTGCTGCCTGTCCAACTCAAACTCCCGCGCCAGTGCTGGTTGCTCACGTAATCTGGCAGGGGCGTCCAACCCAACCTGATCAACTGGAGCAGATGCCCATCACCCTCACACTCAAGAGAGGCACGACGGAGGTGAATTACCCAAGTCAAAACACTGACGCCCTCGGCTTCTTTACGGTGACTGTGAGCGACCTATCTAACGATACATATGACTGGCGAGTAAAAGGACCGAAATACCTGGCTAACTCCGGCACTGTTTCCCTCTCGGGCAGCCAGGTAACCAACCAGGAGATGGGCCTGATGAGAACGGGAGACGCTACCAATGACAACGGGGTGAACGTTGCCGACTTCAATACGCTAAAGGTAACATTCGGGCTGGCGTCCGGAGACCCAGGATACGACGACAGAGCCGACTTCACCGGTGACCAGGCGGTCAATGTCGCCGACTTCAACTTGATGAAAGCCAACTTCGGGGCGGGTGGCGCTCAACCACTTGGGCCGCATTAGAAGCAGGCCTACGACCTGATTAGATTACCATGATCCAATTGCTCTGGGCGACCACCAAAGCAGCTTGCTTGTTGGAGGTCGCCTGATATACGTCAGAAAAGCCAGATGGACGCTGGCTTTTCTGACGTAGTCTCTTCTCTAGTCTCCTACCAGGTTGATCTTGAAGATGCAGCCGTTCACGCCGGTGCATGATACGTGGAAGCGGTTGATTGGGACCTGTTGAGGCAAAGCGAAGACTTCGTTTGTGCCGCGCTCATTGCCACTAACGTCAAACTCGATACCCGGCCCTAAGAACTGTATATCCACGACCTCCGGCGCTTTCACCGTCACGAGCGACACATTGATTGTGGTCGTGATGCCGTTGATCGTAACATCGTAACTCTGGTCCTGATTCCCCTTGAGGCCGTCGTAAAAGGAGAAGCCTTTGCTGGCAACTGGGCCAGCCGCCCCGCCGCCTGCGCCTCCTGACGTGGTTTTCAAGCTGCCCGAACTGTCGAACGACAGCTTGTTCATTGCGCTGGCGATATTATTCAATTGCCCTTTTGCGTCAGTGTCAAGCCGCACGGTTGCGGTGTTTTGTATAGAGACAGGCACGGGGTTGTCATTCGTGTTAATCACGCCCACGATGCCGGTCAACTGTCCCTGGATGGAAACCGGCACAGGGTTAGCGTTCGTGTTGCTTATGCCCACGCTGCCAACTATATTGCCTATGCCTTGCTGGGAGACAGGAACCGGACGGCCACCAGTACCGGAAAGAACCACCTGCGACGATGACCCCCCTCCCTGCCCTACGATCTGCGCGCCGCCTGCGGTGGATGATTTTCCATTGGTCGCCCCGCTGCGCGCGCCCGCGCCCGCTATCGCAACGAGCACGATTATGATCATTACCGCCCCGAAGATGAAAAACTTGTCCTTGTTCATAGCAAATCCCCTATCTGGTGAAGCGTGCTGTGTGCCGCATGAGAAACATGTGTCCTATCTTATAGCCCTAACCCATATCCGGTCCAGTGAATGTTTAGAGTCAACATTCAGGCCAACCCAATATGTACCGAATAACAATTGGGCAACCCTATGGTAGCAAAGAGTTGTAGGTATGTCAATCAACGGCCATGACCATGACGTAAGTGCAACCGTAGGGGCCTGCCCCTACGAACTACGTCCTTCGTCCATCACCCGTCAACGCGCAGGTTCAGGCTGGCCTAGAGTTTCCGACCGTAGCTGCTCTGTCTGGTTGGTGGAGAAGCTGTAGGCTCTTCTGCTTCGCCAGGCTTCGAGCAGCCAGGAGAATAGAAAATAGACCAGTGGCGGGGCCATTATGAACACGCCGCTCCAATCGAAGAATAACTTGAAATGCTGACTAAGTATCTGCTCTTCAACGTATTGCAATAACGAAGAAATGCTAAATACCAGCGCGGTGTTGCGCAACCGCCTGGATGATGCAAGGGTTGCAGGCGCTACTGCCCAGGACACGTACCAGGGCCAGAACCACCCCTGCGCCATAATAGCAGCTATAGCTAACCAACCCCAGGCCGTCAGAGCGCGACTGAAAGTGCGCGCCCGCCACGTCATCAGGAGTGCAATCACGCCAAGCAATACCAGGAACCCTATCCTTAGGTTAGCCGCCAGGAATTGCCGAACCGAATCCATAAAATCCTCGCGCCCATGAGTAACTCTGAGGACATTCGCCAGGAGTTCAGGCGTGTTCCACCAAAGGGCATCGGCCAGGCTGTGGGTGTATATGCGGCTGGCCGGGCCGGAGACCAGTGGCAGAAGAGTGCTGGGTCCGTCCCAGAAAGGCGCATAGAAGACCACCCAGGCCGCAAACATGATAGCCAACGCCCGCGCCCCGCGCCAAACTCCCCCCGCCAGACGCTGCCCTTGCGCTGCCCTGACCCCTTCCCACAGCAGCAGCCACAGGTAGCCAGGCACGAGTATGATCGCAGGTAACTTTACCAACGTAGCGACGCCCAGGGCCAGCGCCGCCAACGGCCACCGCCCTCTGAGATGCAACCAGACAGCGAGCAACACGAAGGTGAGCATCAGCACATCGTTGTGCCCATTGCCCGCGAACTCTACCAGCAGCAACGGATTCCACAAGTAGAAGAGCAAAGCCGCAGTCTGCAATCGAAAGTCTTCGTTCCCCACGTATCTCGTCGCTCGCACGGTTCGCACTTTCCATGAGCGCGCCCTGAGACCACCCAGGCTCAACGGCCTGTACGAGCGTATCCGCAGCGTGCGCGACGTGTGGGCTAATCCTGGTCTGCGACTGGCGAGGATGAGACCGGTGATGCTCCATACTAACCAGGCGTTCAAAAGATGCGCCGCGTCCGTGAGCAATCTTGATGATAGCAACAGAGCGGAGAAACTACCACCGAGCAATTGCCCGATCTTATAAGACGCCGCCGAGATGACCAACCAGGCAGGGCCGTACACCAGGGGCTGCTGTTGCCAACCGACCCAGTATATAGCACCTTCGGGGTCAGGGGGAAATTCGTTAGGTAGGTGCGCAAAGGGTGACGCGCCATATTGAACCCAGATGCGCGTGTACCAGACGTTGGAATATATATCTGAACTGAGCAGGCCGCGCTCGAATAGCAGCACAAACATGATAAGCAGTGTGAAGCCGAAGATAGCCCAGAGCACAGGCTTTTTGTCCGCCCGCATTAGCGCGCCAGGACGCGACAGTCGCTTCAGCAAGTACAACAAGGGGATTGTTATCAGGCCCACCACCGCCAGGTACATCGGGGCCATTATGAGAGCGAAGTTCTGCGCGCGGTCCAGGTAAACCCATCTGAGAGGGAAGGCTGCGTTTATTGGCCTGAAAACGTCGGGGAACAGGCTGCGTATAGGATCGGGACGCAGGCTGTACCAGATAGCGGGAGATTGCAAGAGGCAGAATAGTCCAACGTACCCAATGACCATAACAATCCCACA
Organism: Chloroflexia bacterium; assembly: GCA_038324555.1. Classification (GTDB taxonomy): domain Bacteria; phylum Chloroflexota; class Chloroflexia; order QHBQ01; family JADMIH01; genus JADMIH01. The sequence continues at coordinate 5,677 of JBBQIC010000153.1, read as the reverse complement.
GACCTTCAGTTGCCTCAGTGCCCCATGATTGCCAGAATGCGTGCTTGCCAAGACATGCCCCTCCTGTGCTTGGTTGCGGCCATCAGGTAAGAGACCCTGAGTGGATGCCCGGTAGTAGCAGGTTATTTTACTCGATTGGGGTAGATATTGTCAGGCTCTACAGTTGCTGTTCGGGAAAGTGAGGGTAGACATTCACACTCATTCGTGATACAATCCTGACGGCAACAGAGATTATTGAGCTATTTTACTCATTAGTCTACTTATGTAAAGGAGGAATCTATGTCACGCAAACTTTCACTTTTGGTACTGGCATTACTGCTCATGGGCCTCACGGGAGGCCGTTCAGGCACGGCTTCGGCTGCGTCCAATAACCAGGCGGGTTCGCCGCAGACCTGGACCGTCCTGGTGGGAGGCCAGGGCGAGATAGAGCAAACGGAGCACGGCCCGGCGGGCGCATGGCAGTTCATGAAATTCTACCCCAATAGGATCACGGTCAACGCAGGCGATACGATTGTCTGGAAGTTGAACGCAGCGGAGATACACAACGTTATCTTCCCACCACCAGGGCAGAATTACGTCCCGTTCGTTACGCCCCAGGGCGGCCCACCCCCTGAGCTCGTCGTCAACCCACTGGGTGTTGTCTCTACGGGAGGACCAACATACGACGGCAGCGCGGCAGCCAGTTCTGGGTCAATAAGCATGGCCCCGCCGGGCGTGCAGGAGTACCGGCTCACCTTCACGAAGGCTGGCAGCTTCAATTATCTCTGCTCGATCCACTCCACCCAACTTCCAAACGGCCAGGTAGAGGGTATGTTGGGTAATGTGACCGTGCAGACCGCCGGGACAGCCTATCCCAGGACCCAGGCGCAAATTGACGCAGAGGCGCAAGCCGCAATCGCCGCAGACGCGCAAACCGCGCTCGGCGCCGAAGCCCAGGCCAAGCAGGTTGCTCCACCCGAGGCTGGACCAAACGGCGCCATGATCTATCACGGTAATATGGGCTACGATTTCGGTGACTTCGGGTACATGCGCTTCTCGCCCACCGATTTTACCATCCATGTTGGCGATACCATTGAATGGATGCAAACTTCTGCGGTTACACCGCATACCCTCACCCTGCTCTCCGGTGGGAAAGAGCCGGACCTGGTGATGGTAACGCCCCAGGCTGCGGGTCCGCCAAAATTCACTATAAATCCCCAGATTCTTGCCCCGGCGGGTGGCGCCAGCTACAATGGCACAGGCTTCTACAGTTCCGGTTTCATAAATGGCACGCAGGACCCTGCGCCAGGACCTCGCACCTACCACTTGACCTTCACCAAAGCGGGCACATACGAATACGTCTGCATGTTGCACGATACGCTGGGCATGACCGGACACGTCACCGTTCTCGGAGCGGGCAGTATGCCAGGCATGCCAAGAACGGGCTACGGTGATGTTCTGCCTGTGGTAGCGGGCTGGAGCGCGCTGATGTTACTCCTTGCTGGCCTCACACTGCGCCGCCGAGCGGCACGCCGCGCACAAGGGTAAACGTTTTTACGATGCTTTAGTCAGCAGACAATAAAAATGGACCACAATCAAGTGCGATTGTGGTCCATTTTTATTGTCCTATCACTTACCACAGGCATGAAAAGAAGCGCCTCAACACTCAAAACTCGTAACTCGTAACTTTACAAAAGCTGTTAGATAACGTTACAATAGAGCCACATACCAGTACGTAGCTGCTTACAATGTGGCGGGATGGAGGCAATAGATAGATGATTGAGTGCAGGATCGAGAGCATACGGGTAAGTTTGGTCACTCAGCATCGTGTGGTGATACTGAAAGAGGTGGATAGCGAGCGCTATCTGCCCATATGGATCGGCCCATACGAGGCCGATGCGATAGCCCTTGAATTGCAAGAGGTGGCTGTGGCGAGGCCGCTCACGCACGACCTCATGCGTTCGATAATCCACGACCTCGGAGCTTCGGTGACCCATGTGCTTATCAACGACTTGCGCGATGACACCTTCTTTGCTCGCATCGTCCTCGACGCTAATGGCCGCCATATGGAAATAGACTCTCGCCCCTCGGACGCTATAGCCCTGGCTGTGCGCGTCAAGTGCAGTATATTCGTAGATGAAGCGGTGCTCGAGAAAGCGGGCGTCACCCTGGACACAGAGTCCCCAGCCGAAGAGGACGAACTACCGGATGGGGAATCTCTTCCACGCTCCGAGCGCGCTGACGAGGACCGCCTCTCGGTCTTCCGCGATTTTATCAACTCTCTGGACATAGACGACATGGGCAAGCAGCAAGGCGAAGGCCCTAGCAAGCAGTGAGAACGTGAAACGTGAGAGGTGAAACGTGAAACGTTCTCACGTTGACATCTTACATGGTTTCTAGTACTATAGCGTTACCTGTTCCTCTACGTGCGCGTTAGCGGCAAGTGGGGACTTACGTTATGGACCTGGCGATTGGGGCGCCTTTCGTATAAGGTTATCGCGCACTGTAAACCGTAACAAGAAAGTAATAATACGAGCAACCAGGCTATTCTTAACCAGGACTCCCTTCCGCAGGCACGGCCAGCCCAGCTATCCGAGCCTGTAAACGCTGCACTATACGAATCGGCAGCGTATCTTGCTATGCCTCAAACACAGTCGGGCATGGCTTTTACGGCCAGGGGGCCTTCTTCTCATACTATTACTATTGATACTACCGCAGAATCGGGTGGGGCAGCGTCCGGTCCTGAACCCCTGGAACTTCTGCTATTGGCCCTCGGCTCATGCACGGGGATGGACGTTATCTCGATTTTGCGCAAGAAACGCCAGGTGATTACAGGCTACACCATCAACATCTATGCTAACCTTGCTAAGGAATATCCGAAGACTTATACCGAGATAATGGTGGAGCATATCGTCCAGGGGCACGGGGTAAATCCCGATGCCGTCGCTCGTTCCATCGAGCTTTCAGTGACCAAGTATTGCCCCGTCAATGCGTTGTTAGCAAAGGCCACACGTGTAGAGCACGTGTTTCGTATTTTGGACTCAGTGTCCGCGATAGGGTGAGGGAATAGGGTGAGGGAATAGGCTCGTTACTACTCCCTCACCCTATTCCCTCACCCTACCAAGGGCTTAGTCATCAATCAACTCTTATTAGTTGCAAGAAAGGAGCGAACATGAAAGCATTTATAGGTGAATCCAGGGTCGCCAGGAGGCTGGCCTTCTTTGGGCTGGTCCTGGCCGCGTGCCTTGGCCTGCTTGGGAGCAGCCAGCAGGCCTCGGCAGGCATACCAGGCGGGCCGACCGACCCGTTGAGCAAGGTCGAGAAGCGTATATTGAACGATACCGCCAACGGCAAGACCACTCAGTTCGTAGTGCTTATGACCGAGCAAGCCGACGTCAGCGCGGGCAACGCCATGAAAGACCAGGACGCTCGCGGTTGGTTCGTATACAACACTCTTAAGACTACCGCCGACAAATCCCAGACCGACATCAAAGCCATGCTCACCAAGAGAGGCGCGGCTTATAAGTCGTACTGGGCAGTAAACATGTTGATCGTTACGGGAGATCGCTCGTTGGTCGAGACAATTGCTGCCCGTGCTGATGTAAAGGAGTTGGAATCGAATGCTCCTTTCAAAGGCATTGACGACCCGATTAATATCACCAACTCGCCTGTCACCTACGACAACCCCAAAACCGTAGAGTGGGGCGTCCAGCGGGTAAACGCACCTCAGGTGTGGGCGATGGGCTTCACCGGCCAGGGTATCGTCGTGGGCAACCAGGACACCGGCATGAGGTGGACCCACAATGCTATCAAGCCCCACTATCGCGGTTGGGATGGCTCAACAGCCAATCACAACTACAACTGGTGGGACTCTATCCACACTGGCGGAGGCGCGTGCGGACCTAATAACCAGGCCCCTTGCGACGACAACGCCCACGGCACCCACACTACAGGCACAACCACCGGTGACGATGGCGCGGGCAACCAGATAGGCGTAGCCCCTGGCGCTAAGTGGATGGGCTGCCGCAACATGGACCAGGGCAACGGCACGCCAGCCACCTACACCGAGTGCTTCCAGTTCTTCATCGCTCCCACCGACCTGAGCGGCAACAACCCCAACCCCGCTCTCCGCCCTCATGTTATGAACAACAGCTGGGGTTGCCCCACGAGCGAAGGCTGTGCCGTCGATACTCTGCGAGCAATAGTAGAGAACACCCAGGCCGCTGGCATCTTTGTTGAGACATCGGCGGGTAACGCAGGTCCTGGATGCTCCACGCTGACTGATCCGCCTGCCTTCTATGAAGCGTCGTTCGCCACAGGCGCCCTCGACATCAACAATGCGCTGGCTGGGTTTAGCAGTCGCGGCCCCGTGACACAAGACGGCTCCGGTCGCCTGAAGCCCAATGTCTCAGCTCCCGGCGTCAACAATCGCTCCTCCGTAAACACCAGCGACACCTCCTACTCCAACTTCTCCGGCACATCAATGGCGGGACCACACGTAGTTGGCGTAGTTGCGCTGCTCTGGTCAGCTCACCCTGAGTTGTCAAGGAACATCGCGGCAACCAAGAACATACTGCAAATGAGCGCCAACCCACAGGTGACAGTGAGCGCGTCGCCGCCTTACTGCGGCAACACACCGCCCACCCAGATACCCAACAACTACTTCGGTTATGGCCGCGTAGATGCCCTCGCCGCCGTCAACAACGCAGGCCCAACAGCGACCCCATGCGGGTCCTGCACCAATACCGCTACCGCCACTCCCATCGGAGGCACAGCGACCCGCACCCCAACCCCATGTGGAGCAGGGGGAGGGTGGACAGCAGGCCCAACAATGCCCTCAGCATTGGTGAGGGGAGTTGGGGTCTGGTATCCTAACGGCCTCAACCGCTTCTACGTCATGGGTGGCCGCTCATCTGATACCGCAGGAAGTGATTTGCAGAACCCTCGATACTTCGATACTTCCTCTAGCACCTGGACCGTAGATACCGCTGCTTCCTTCCCAGATAACCAGGTCAATAACATGGCCTGCGCTGACCTCAACGGTTCGGGCGGTCATCGTATTTACTGCGTCGGTGGCTCTGCTGCCGGAGCTACTACCTCCAGCAGCGCTGTTCGCGCATACGATCCCGCCGCTCACACCATCACAGCCCTCAGCAGCGATAACTGGCCCGTGTCCAATACTTTGCCCGGCGGCTTCGCGGTGGTCAACAACAAGCTGTACATCCTTGGTGGTTACATTCTCAACGTCAGCATGAGCCGCCAGATATGGGTATTCGACCCCAACGGCACAGCAGGAGCCAGATGGACCCTCAAGAACGGTCAGGTTCCCGATCCAGGGGCTGGATCCCTTGGTTTAGGTTATATACCGGCAGCAGCTGTGGGGAACGTCATCTACACAGGTGGAGGGTCTCACTGGGACCCGACCACTTCCACAATAGCCGACGACCCCAAGACCTTCAGCTACGACACCGTTTCGGACACCGTTTCGGACACAGCAGTCCCAGATATGCCCGCACCCGGAGATGCTGAGACGAGGGCGATCAACATGGGAGGCAAAGTGTGGGTGATAGGAGGAGGGAGGACCGCTCCCAACCCCACATCCAACGTCATGCAGTTTGACCCCTCCAACCCAAGTGCAGGGTGGACGATGGTGAACTCATTCACAGGAGCGCGTCGAAACTTCCCGGTGGACGTAGAC
>JBBQIC010000152.1:0-9542 GCA_038324555.1 Chloroflexia bacterium | reverse complement strand
CCCTCATCAAAGCCACGCTCTTGCGCGCAGCCCAGGATACCCTGGACGCAGAAGGCTTCATACAGGTTATGGCCCCCGTGCTCACCACCTTATCAGGCGCTTGCGGCGATCCCAGCACGCTCATTTCTGTGGACGTTCGAGGACGCAAGGCATACCTCGGCCAGACCGCTCAACTTCACCTCGAACCTATGATGCGCGAGCTTGGCAGGGTCTACTCAGTAGGCAGGTCGTTCCGTGATGAGCGCCACCACGACGAACGCCACCTGACCGAATTCACCCTTCTTGAGGCCGAAGCGGCAGGTATGACGCTGAACGACATAATCGGGCTTATGGAGCGCCTGGTTGTGGAAATGTTGAGCCACGTCGCGCATAGATCACGATCTCAACTCGCCGCCCTGAGCGTTGACTACCAGAATATAGAGGCAGCAAAAGCTCCCTTCCCCCGCATGACTTATGACGACTCGGTAATCACCCTACAGAGGCTGGGACACTTCATCGAATGGGGAGAAGACCTGTCTAACAGCCACGAATTAGCTCTAACAGAGATCGCGGGCGGGCCGATCTTCATCACGCACTATCCAACGGAACTGCGCTTCTTCACGATGAAGGCCAGCCGCAGCGACCCGCGCCTTGTAGAGTGCTGCGACTTGCTGCTGCCCGGCGTAGGTGAGGTCATGGGCGCTTCGGAGACGGAGACCAATCCAGACCTGCTAGAGCGCAAGATGGTATCCTCACGCGGGGTGCGTCAGGCGCTCGACCTGGGCGGCAACGCCAACGATTACGCCTGGTACATCGCCATGCACAGGGACTACAGCGGCCAACAAGCAGGCTTCGGCATGGGTTTTGAGCGATTTGTGCGCTACGTCTGCGGCCTGCCCAGCATCGCCGATGCCTGGACATGAGGCGTTGGAACGTTGGAACGTTGGAACGAAAGAAATATGACCCAAACTTTCTACGACCCTAACCTGACATACCAGGAGAACTACGATCTTGGCCCTTTTGGGCTTTTCGCGGGCCAACCCTCTGAGGAAGAGAGAGAGGCGCTTGCGTTGCCTCGATTAAGGTGGGTCGAAGTGGGCGGGCTGTTGTTGCGGCGACCTATCGGCATACCGGCGGGACCGTTGCTCAACTCGAAGTTCACAGACGCGGCTTTCCGGTGGGGCTACGATCTTGTCCACTACAAGACGGTACGTAGCCGTGTATGGCCCGCGCACCCTGCGCCCAACGTGCTATACGTTGACGCGCCCAACCCCATCCCACCTGATCAACTAGGACGCACGACACTAACAGCGCGTCCGTTCAGCCACGATGAACCCCTTGAACCCTCCACCCTGAGCATTACCAACTCATTCGGCATGCCCGCACAGCCGCCCCACATCTGGCAGGCGGATATGGAGAGGGCGGCACGAGGCGCGCGCGAAGGGCAAGCCCTCGTCGCCAGCGTATACGGCACGCCCGACCCCGAAGGCAATCCGTCCGCCTATATTGCCGATTTCGCCCTCACCGCCGCCATGTGCGCCGAAACAGGAGCGCACGCCATCGAAGTCAACCTCTCCTGCCCGAACCTGGGAGGTCACGGCCTACTTTGCCACGATGCTGAAGCAGCGGGTCTGGTATGCAAGGCCGTCAGAGAGGCCACAGGAGCCTCCATGCCGCTCTTCGCAAAGCTTGGCTCCTTTGCTGCTTTTGCTGCTGCTGCAACCGATAAGACCGGAGAAGCCACCCTGGGGGCCGTCATAGCCGCAACAGCGCCCTACCTGCAAGGCTACGGTGCAGTCAACGCCATCCCCGTACCTATCGCCACCCCCGACGGACAACCTGCCCTCCCCGGCCAAGGCCGCGCTGTCGCAGGCGTCTGCGGAGCCGCCCTCAAAGCCACTGGACTGGATTTAGTGCGCCGCCTTTTCCATCTGCGAACCGCACAGGGTTATGACTACGCCATCATAGGCGTAGGCGGCTTCGCCACACCCGCAGATTTCGCCGCGTATGTTGAGGCCGGGGCGGACGCAGTGCAAGGGGCGACGGGGCCGATGTGGAATTATAGGTTGGCGGTTGAGGTGGCTTTGGCGGGTAGCGTGAAGATGGTAGAAAATTCGCTATAATAGTTTGTGTGAATTCGCATCATTGGTCCATAATCAAGGAATAACAAAGGTTCAAACAATGCAAGACCCGAATCTACGGATAACTGAGGCTGTTTATGATCTCATTCACTTATTACCCCGTCGAGATAACAGGACACTTAAGAGTGAACTACCAGCCAATGGGATCTATATCTTCTTTGAGCAAGGAGAAACCATTCAATATCGAGACATAGTTACAGAACGCGCAGTGCGGGTTGGAATTAATACGTCAGATGTTGGGTTTCCAGACCGCATTTATAAGCACTATGGTAATAATAGGAAACAGAGTATATTTCGTAAACACATCGGAAAAGCGCTCCTAACTAAAGAAAACCCAAAGCATCCGCTTTTGAGAGATTGGGGATTAAAAACAGGGCCGCCCCTACCAGAAATTGAGCAAATGGTGAGTGATTTGCTCTATCAGACATTCACGTTCTGTTGCTTTGCTGTAGATGAGGCTGAGGAACGGCAGAAATTTGAGACCAGCCTAATTGCCCTCTTCGCACAGCACCCACTAGGAAAGCCATCAGCAGGCTGGTTGGGAAGATATGCTGTTAATGAGAGAATAAGGCGCAGCGGCCTCTGGAACTGCGATGACATAGACAAAACCCCTCTCACTCGCAGTCAGTTTCCACGGCCTAAAGAGCTAATAAAGGCTACCATAGAATGAGCGGTAGCAGAATGAGTGGTAGCTTGACCTAATTGTGAGGTAGACGAACATGCCTACTCCGAAATGTAAATCCTCAGCGTTGATTCTCTTTTTCTTAGGATTGCCTATGATATTTGGAGCGTGTGACGTAAGCACAACTACCTCGACCATATCTATTACTCCAACATCTACTTCTGCACCTACAAAGATCTACATTCCTCCTACAGACACGCTCATGCCTAGTCCAGTTCTCGCCATATATACCTCATTCCCGGCTACCAACACTCCTGCAATACCACCAACTCATACTACAACTCGGCCATCCGCAGATCAACCTTTTAGATCAGGGGGTCTTGGTTTATCGAAAGATGAATGGACTCAACAGCATGGGCAACCAAATAGGACCAACTCGGAGGTAATGGCTAATTATGAGGCTGACAAGTACATAGTTCTCTTTTGGTACGCAGGAGATTATCCAGTGCAATCGATACTTCGACAATTCCCCGATGGGCAATCTTTCGCCCTGGAAGTTGCTCAGGCAGAAGCCCATTCTATGCTTCCTAAGGATGCAAAATTCGTAAAGACGCTTAAGGAGCCGTCAACTATCGACGGTGTAGAAAATGTTCTCGAATTTTACCATAGCGAATCATTAGTAAATCGCTATTTGCCTAACAACGAGGACGGTAAGGGCTTCGATTGGCTGGATAGCTCACCAGGTACAGTTACGATCACTTATCAGTTTGACGGAAACAGCTGGCAGGTCATTGTGGGCTACAGTAAGGAGTAAGAGAGCTTTCATGCAAATGAGTATTATTCATACATCCCAAACAACCACAACCCCCACCTTCACCCAACTCCTATCCGACGCCATCTCCCGTCAGAACAGCATCCTCTGCGTGGGTCTCGACCCCATCTGGGAGAAACTCCCGGCCCGCTACCAATCAGCCGACGTGGCGCAGGGCATATTTGCTTATAATTGCGGCATCATTGACGGCGCGGCCCCCTACGCCGCAGCCTTCAAGCCCCAATACAAATGCTACTCAGCCGAGGGCGAGGCGGGCATCACCGCTCTGCGCCTCACTTGCGACTACATCAGGACCGAGTACCCGCACATCCCCATCATCGTCGACGCCAAATACGCCGACGTTGGACACGTACTCGAACGCTGCGCCCACGAAGTCTTCGACCTCTTCGGAGCCGACGCCACCACCGCCATGCCCGCCCCCGGACGCCTTGCCCTTGCCCCACTCATCTCCCGCCCCGACAAAGGTTGCTTCATGGTAGTGCGCACCTCCAACCCAGGCGCTGACGAGCTACAGGACATCAAAGTGGAGGGAGGCGAGCCACTTTACCTGGCAATCACTCGCCGCATCGCCGCCGAGTGGAACACCAACCAGAATGTCGGCCTGGTCGCTCCCGCTACCGAACCGTCGGTCCTTGCGAGGGTCAGGCAGGCCGCTCCCCATATGCCCATCCTGTGCCCCGGCGTGGGTGCGCAGGGGGGCGACTTAGAGGCCGCGGTAGCCGCCGGGCTAGATAGCGACGGCGCTGGCCTGCTCATCAACGTATCGCGCGCCATCATGGAAGCGCACGACCCCGCCGAGGCCGCCCAAAGCTGGCGCGACAGGCTGCAAGCAGCGCGCAAAGAAAAGTCGCAGGTCCAAGGTCCAAAGTCCAAAGTCGGCCCCGGATCTTCGACTTTGGACCCCGGACCAAAATCGGAAGCCATACTGGAGATGTTCGACATCGGCGCGATCAAGTTCGAGCCGGTGACCCTCAAATCCGGCCTGGTATCGCCCTACTACAACAACCTGCGTATTCTCGCCTCCTACCCGCGCCTCCTGAGCAAAGTGGTCGCCCTAATGGCGGATACAATGCAGAAAGCCAGCGTCAAACCCGACATCCTGATAGGCATCGCCGAGGCGGGCATACCCCTGGCTGTTGCCCTATCGCATCATACAGGCACACCGGCGGGCTACGTGCGCTCCGCCGCTAAAGCCCACGGCACAAAGCGCATGGTTGAAGGCGTATGGTCTCAAGGCGCGACCGCTGTGCTGGTTGACGACGTTGTATCCGACGGCGCGAGCAAATTGGAAGTGCTGGACCATCTGCACGAGGCGGGGCTATCCGTACGCGACATCGTAGTAGCAATTGACAGGGGCCAGGGCGGTCCCCAACTAATGGCTCAACACGGCCTTCGCTGCCACGCCGTAGCCACAATGGAGGAGGTGCTCACTATCCTCTACAGCGCAGGACGCATAGATGCCACCCAGGTAGAGGACTCGATGCGCTTCATGCGGGAAGCGCAATCCCAAGTAGAATAAACAAGAAATCCGGCCCCATCGAGGCCGGATTTCTTGTTTATTCTGTTTCCTCTAAAATACGAACGACCCCAAAAGGAAGCTGCCGACGAAAAGCAGCGCCAGGCCATTGACGGCGTGCCACCAACCGAGGTGCGCTATCAGCCAATTGCTGATTGGCAGTGGATATTGGCCGCGCAGCAGAGATAGTCCACCTAGCACGGCAGGTATACCACGTACTAAGCCGTATACTGCGCCAATCGCCATAGCCGCCGGGATAGACACGGCCCCGGCTGCGGCCTCCCATGCCAGCACAACGAAGAAGCTGGCGAAGGGAATAAACGTGAAAATGCCCGCGCCCAGGACCACGCCATAAGCCGTCTGTCCGAGTAACCTGCTGCGTTTCATCCACGACTTAGGCACCTGCCAGCCGATCTGAGGCGTCCACAACCTTATGATATTCAACTCTTTGAGAGCAAACACCAGCGAGGCTATGCCCAGCGCGCCGACCGCCCATTGGAAGCCGATGCCCGGCAAGAGCATATGCAAACCACGCCCAATCAGGGCGAGCACCAGAGCAAGCGCAGTCGCGCCAATCGTGGTGCCAACTGTATACATGAAAACTCGGACTATCCAGTCCAGTACTTGTCGAGGCTCCTTCCCGAGGGGCAAGATCACAAGGATCATGTTGAGTCCTCAGGCAGAGGAAGTTTTCGACGCTCCTACTATCGCGGCCAAACCCATGGCGACCATAAACGCAGCGCCAGTCCAGGGCTGTACCGGCTGGTCAACTACCCTGCCCGCCAGCCACAGACCCAACGCCACAAGCGCGGCGGCGCTGCCCATCAGGCTCAGCACCCATATCTTGTAGCTCCGAGGGATGGCAGCTAACGCGCTCCCTTCGTTACGCTGGTCTGTATAACTATTCGCCATACTGCACTCCTCTATTTTATTAGGGTGAGGGAATAGGGTGAGGGAGTAGTTTTATTTCTAGTCCCTCACCCTATTCCCTCACCCTAGTTAAGACCGAAACCCTATGCCGCGCAACGTCGTGCGCACTGTGGACACCGCCTGTCCGCCGAGAACGACCACCCCAACCGTTGCCAGGGACAACAAAGCAATCGGGACAGCGTCCTCGATCCGCGCGTTGGTCGGGCTGCCCGCGACAAGCCATTGCGTGCCGCCTGATGAGGAGGCTAGCGTGCCATCTATACCAAGCCAACCGTCGAAGGCTGCCAGGAGCAGCACGGCAAGCGCCATGAGGAACACGTTGCGAACCACGGACATAGGAGTTACCTTGTCGTCCGAGAGTTTACCGAAGCAGTGGCACGACACGTTCCTGTTGTGCGTCAGATCGTACAGGATAAAGAAGGTGAAGACCGCAAACAGCCCAACGGCGCCAACCGCCGCGAGCCGAGTGAGCAGTCCGAACAGAAGAAGCAGCCCCACAACCAGTTCAAGGTAAGGAAAGTAGTTAGTGATAACCTTTCCCGAACCACGCGGAAGGAACACGTATCGGGCCATACCAGCCTCAGTGCCCGGTTTGTCCATCATCTTACTGATAGCAGATACCAGAAACACCCCACCCACCGTAAGCCGGGCATAAAGCAAAAAATCAGACGAAGTAAACAAGTCCATTTCAACAACCCCATTCGGATTCTAAATGTCATTGCCAGTCCTAATGCTCTACATGTAAAACAGAGGCATCAAGTTGGCGCACTAAAATTATATAGGCAGTCAGGCACTCAGTCAAGACTTTATCATAACCATCAGGGTTTATTCAAAGTAAAAAGTGTTGGGGAAAGAGGACTCACTAACCCGTGTCATTCTGAACGGAGTGAAGAATCACTCTCCCTACTACAGAGGTGGGAGAATAAGAGTCTCTTCCCAAACGTTTACGACCTCGCAGTGATTCTTCACTCCGTTCAGAATGACACGGGCTGGTTGGCCCCTGTCCACCCTACATTCTCGACTTTGAATTGACCCTGTCGTAGCTCTATCAGCTTTCATTCTGGCGATACCTGATAGCTGATAGCTCCCACTCACACCTGCTTAAATTGCTCAAAGGGCTGCCTACACCCCCGGCAGTAATAGATCGCCCGGCACAGCGTCGGCCCAAAAGCATTTTCGAGCGTAGTCTTGCGCGAACCGCAGTACGGGCATTCGGCTACAGGCATGAGTTGTATCAAGTTCCCACGTCCAGGCATCTTGCCAGTGGGAGGAGGCGCAAACCCCGAACTCTTCAGCACCTGCCTGCCCTTTTCGCTGATGTGGTCGCTAGTCCAGGCTTCTTCCATCGTCACTTTGACCATAACTGCAACGCCAGGAGCGAACTCCGCCAACCGCTCCTGTACGCCCTCCTTAATCATCTCAAGCGCCGGACAGCCCACGAAGGTAGGCATAAGCTCCACCACTATCCCCGCATCGCCCACGCTTACCTTGCGTACGATGCCCAGGTCCACGATGGAGAGGTTGGGGATTTCTGGGTCCATCACGTCTTGTAGGGATTCGTAGATTGATTGTTCTGTTAAGTAGTTTTGTATTGTTTCCATGTATACAGTCCTCTTTAATCTGGCGGAATACTACTAATAACGTAAGCTATCAACGCACAAGTCAGTGCCCACAATAGTCCATTGCCTACTAACGCGCCAATCGCCTGTCGCCGCACCTTCTTCGGGTTCAAGCTACTCCTGATTTTGCCGAGGCTACTAAAAGCCAAACCAAAACTAGCAATTGATGCAGCTACCCACGTACCCATGCCAAATATACACGCTAACTGTATCTGAAAATGAGCCGGAAGAACACCAAATGAGAACGCAACAATGTATGAGAACAAGGCAATCACCCCTGCAAATACACTCAGGGTCGCCATGCGGTCGACGGACATCCCAGTATTTGAAAAGGTCTCGGTGTCTTGCTCTTCAGCTATATCCCGCACACTATCCATGTCGTATTCACTAAGCCTACCACTCCGCCTCTGGATCCAACCTATACACCGAGGTCATCTCCTCCCACAACGCCGTAAAATCCTCCGTATGCGTCCCCCGCCTGCCGCCATACACAGCCTCAACCGTGGATACGTACAGGCCGGAACGCTCATCCTTCTTAGCAGGAAACTCCAAATCCAAGTTGTAAAAGTGGGGCGCAACCTGCTCCAACCACTCCGAGCGCAACGCCTCAAACGAAGCGGGTAGTATCCCCTCAGCGACCAACTGCTCCTCGCCCTCCAAAGGCTCCCAAACGCCAAGCGCATCGGGCCACAGGGCGGCCAGCGCGGCCACGAGATGCTCACGCGACGTATCGCTCTGCGTCGCCAGCCGGTGCAACCATGTGTCGCCGTGCATCAGGTGGTACTTCTCTTCGCGTACTATCTTCTGCGTAGCGTTCGCTAACGGTTCGTAGCTGCATCGCGCCAACGCTTCCAACCGCACGTAGTCCGCCGTGTCGTACAAAAACTGGCGGACCACCGAATAGGCCCAATCGCCACGAGGCCGTTCCATAAGCTGGCAGGATAAATACTCCCCCGGCTGCCTCCCATACGCTATTTTGTCCGCATCGCCCCCTGTCAACTCGGCCAGCATCTGGTAAAAAAGTCGAGCGTGCCCTATCTCGTCCTGCGCCATCGAAGAGAAAGCCACATCTTCCTCAAGCATAGGCGCGATACCCGTCCACTCCGAGTTGCGCACGCCAAGAATAAACTCGTCGTCCGCAAGCGCCAGGAGCAAAATCTCCAACGATTGCGGATTGCGGATTGCGGATTGCGGATTGTTATTATCGGTTACATTCATGTCCATTCACCTATGAAACTGACCACTGACCACTGACCACTAATCCGGCTGCACACTACCCGCCACCGCTCCGCGAGTAGCCCTCAATCTGTCGCGCACCGAGTAACCGTTCGAGTTGCGGTACGAGCGGTCCACCGCAGGCGGATGCAAAAGGTCAGGGTCGTTTATCTCCACGATAGCCTCTCTGGGCACAACCCAGAGTCGGTGACTCTCCTGCCTCCTGCCATAAAACTCGCGGGCATAAAGCAGAGCCATCTCCGCATCAGGAGCAACCACCTGTCCCCCATGAGTGAAAGCGTGCCCTTCGCGGGTCTGTTGAAATACTTCAAATATTGGCAATTCACTATAGTTTAGAGTTTAGAGTTTTGAGTTTCGAATTATCCCAAAGACAACTCAAAACTCAAAACTCTAAACTCTAAACTCCTCCTAAGCTGCACGACCCAACACAACGTCCCGCACCCACTGCGTATCCGCGTAGGCCATGCGTCGCAAATCAAGCCGCTCCTGGCTTCGCGGTCCGTGCCCGGTGACGACCATCTTCAGTTCGTTCCAGTCAGGCTCCGTGTACTTCCACTCGTTGGCCTCCGCGTCAAAGTGCAAGTCCGGGTCGGGGAGTGTCAATCCAAGTTCCCAAATCTTGGGGATGTACTTGGCGAAGAACTCCTGGCGCAACATGCGGTTGTTC
>JBBQIC010000151.1:0-9545 GCA_038324555.1 Chloroflexia bacterium | reverse complement strand
CCAACGCCCCCCTGCGGGTAATCCAAAATCGTTTGTTTTCGGGTGTCCGGGTTGGGGGACTTCGCTCCGAGGGAGCCCGCTACTTTAGTCGCCGGGCGTCGGGTTGCCCCAATGTTGGGTTTAGTGGTCAACCACCCAACCATCCCCATTCGCCACCAGGGCACGGCAAGCAGCGCCCCTACGGCTCTACCCCATCTCTGAACTCTTACCTGCAACTTTGGTCTTGACACTGCCCTACCCCTTTGCTATGCTAGTGTTATTCACCCGTCCAAATTGATAGCAACGAAGCATATATAGAGTTGCAAGGAGGCAATCCCTATGAACCCCGAAGAGACCACTACAAAAGCCAAGATTAACGATACCACGAACGGTAGCGCCAACGGTAACGCCAGCGTTGCTACAGGGACAAGTCGCTCGGAGCAAGAAGATTCGTTCCCTATTCAGGGCATAGATTACATAGAGTTCTACGTAGGCAACGCCAAGCAAGCCGCCCACTTTTATCGAACAGCTATGGGCTTTAGCATCACCGCGTATGCGGGACCTGAGACCAAAATGCGTGACCGGGCATCTTATGTGCTGGAACAGAGCAAGATACGCTTCGTAGTGACCGCGCCCATGCTGCCCGAAGGGCCTATAGCCGAGCATGTTCTCAAGCATAGCGACGGCGTGAAAGATATTGCTTTGCGCGTGCCTGACGTGGATTACGCTTACAACACCGCCATCAAGAGGGGCGCGACGGGCCTGCAAGAGCCTCATAACGTGGAGAGTGAGAAGGGACGCATTCGCAAGGCCGCCATCGCTGCCTGCGGGGACACCATCCACACCTTCATCAACCGTGACGACTATGCGGGCGCGTTTATGCCTGGCTTTCACAAGCGCGACGTACCGGGAGCGCCCACGGGCGTCAAGGCGGTTGACCACCAGGTGCTCAACGTCGAACTTGGCAAGATGAATTACTGGGTGGAATATTACGCGAAGATTATGGGCTTCTCTCAGCTTATCTCTTTTGACGACAAGGACATCTCCACTGAGTACAGCGCCCTCATGTCGAAAGTGATGCAGGATGGCACAGGGCGGGTGAAGTTCCCCATCAACGAACCCGCCGAGGGACGTAAGAAATCGCAGATACAGGAATACCTTGATTTCTACCTCAGCCCCGGCGTGCAGCACATCGCCTTGATTACCGGCGACATCCTGGGTACGGTAGCTAACTTGCAAAAGAACGGCATGGAGTTCCTGCGCGTGCCCCACAACTATTATGAAGAGGCCCTAACCCGCGTGGGCAAGATCAATGAAGATTTGGCCCAACTCGAAGAGCTAGGCATCCTGGTGGACCGCGATGACGAAGGCTACTTGTTGCAGATATTCTCCAAACCCGTGCAGGACCGCCCCACTCTCTTTTACGAGATAATCGAGCGTCACGGCTCCAGAGGCTTCGGCAAAGGCAACTTCAGGGCGCTGTTCGAGGCGATTGAAAGAGAACAGGAGTTGAGGGGGAATCTGTAGTAGGGAGTAGGGAATAGGGTGAGGGAGTAGGATTAAGAGCTACTCCCTCACCCTACTCCCTCACCCTACTCCCTCACCCTATTCCCTACTCCTAATAAGGAGAACATTTATGTCGTATACAATGGCTACACTAACCGACCAGGCAGCGACCCGCCAACGCGCCATCGTCAATCAAGTCTATCTCTGGATGACGGCTGGCCTGTTGGTAACTGGGGCAGTCGCGTCTCTAACCGCTAACTCGCCTCAGTTGCTAGACTTCATATATGGTAACACACTTATCTACTTTGGTTTAGTCATCGCTGAATTGGGGCTGGTCATAGCCTTGAGCGCGGCGATAAATCGCATGTCGCCCGCCGTTGCTACGGGGGTCTTTCTGCTCTATTCGATGCTCACCGGCCTCACGATCTCCTTCATCTTCCTGCGCTATACTAACGCCTCTATCGCTACCACTTTCTTCGTGAGCGCTGGGACCTTCGCCGCCATGAGCCTGTTTGGGTACACCACGAAGCGCGACCTGACCGCGATAGGCAATCTGGCGTTCATGGGGCTGATTGGGATAATTCTCGCGTCCCTGGTCAACTTCTTTATACAGAGTGCGGCGATATACTGGGCCGTTACGTATATTGGTATTGCCATATTCATAGTGCTGATAGCCAGGGACACGCAGAAGATCAAAGCTATGACCCAGGCTGCTACGGACGATGCTACAACCACACGAATAGCAATATTGGGCGCGCTTATGCTCTACCTGGACATGATCAACCTGTTCCTGCTATTGCTGCGCATTCTTGGCCGCCGCAGGTAAGCCCGATGAAACTAGTAACTTTCTCACATCTCCACCGCGTAGCCCCCGACCTGGAAGATGGACAGGATACGCACGTAGGCATATATCTGCCCGGCGATACACCCCGCGTGCTCAACGTGGAGGCTGCGTCTGAATGGTTGAGCAATAAAAAAACTCAAAACTCAAAACTCAAAACTCAAAACTCCTATGGGACCGTGCTCGAATTGCTGGACGGCGGTCCGGTGGCTATGGAACGGCTGCAAGAGTTGCTCCTAGAGGTCACGCAGGACGAAGAAGGGCTGTGGGAGTCGTCGCAGAGCGTAGATGATGTGCAGCTACTCGCGCCTATACCCTTTCCTCGGACTATACGCGACTTCTACGCCTTCGAGCAGCACGTCAAGACGGCCCGCGCCCTACGCGGTCTAGAGATGATACCAGAGTGGTACGATCACCCGGTGTTCTACTATTCCAACCCCGGCGCGGTTTACGGACCAGGCGCGGAGATACCGTACCCGCGCGGCTCCAAAGAAGTTGACTACGAGCTAGAAATAGCGTGTGTCATCGGCAAGCCGGGGCGTGATATATCAGCCGACGAAGCCAACGACTACATAGCGGGCTACCTCATCATGAACGACTGGAGCGCCCGCGACACCTGGCGTAACTTCGAGTCGAAGTTGAGCATGGGTCCGGCCAAGAGCAAGGACTTCGCCAACTCACTTGGTCCCTGGTTGGTCACGCCCGACGAATTGGAAGACCGCCGCGAGGGGACGGGCAAAGAGACGCGCTACAACCTGGAAATGAGCGCAAAGATCAACGGGCGCGAACTGTCACGCGGCAACGCGAATACGCTCACCCACACCTTCGCCGACATGATAGAGTGGGCCAGCGCCGACGTGTGGCTCCGCCCAGGCGACGTTATCGGGTCAGGCACGGTAGGCACTGGCTGCATACTCGAGTTGAGGCCGGAGAACACGGGAGGTTGGCTCAAGCCAGGGGACGAGGTGGAGTTGGAGATAGAGCGGTTGGGGGTGTTGAGGAACAGGTTGGTTGGTCCCTAAACCGCATTAGAGGAGGTGAACCACATAATGAGCGTCATAACTCTTGAGGGGATAACAGAGAACGGCCAGATACGGCTGAAAACGAACATCCGTTTACCGGACAACACCAAAGTGTATGTCTTAGTGCCAGGCATTGAGGTGGACGAGATTGCGCGTGTACATAGTCCGCGCCTTCAACATCCTGAGCAGGCGTCAGATTTCGATATGGAGATTGTAGAGGAACCACCTGATGCCCAGTTATAGCGAAAGGTGGTTCCAGCCGCCTGCCCCACTAGCAGAAGTAGTGGCCGCAACCTAGAGCGAAATAACAGGGATAGACAATACTTTACCTTTGCTTGAGCAGTGTGGTGAATACGTGGCTGAATGGGTTGAGCCAAGTGAAGATCGCTACAGACAGCCAGGGCTTCGTCTATGGCTTTGGTGGGTACTGGCGAACATCGTGGGTGGTGTCATAGGTGAAGCGCTGGGATCGGTAGTGAGCCAAGCACTGGGGTCCGTGGTGAGCCAGACTCTGCTAGGCACTGACTCTAACGGAGCGCTCCCTTCTATCGGATATACTGGCGCATATTTATACTTCATTACACCTGCGGCTGCAATTTGGGTGGTGCTTGGGTTAGCTCAATGGGTGGTACTGTGGCGTTACAGCTATGATGTTAGCTGGCTGGCCGGGGTATGGTGGGTACTCGTCAGCACCATAGGTGGCCTCATAGCCGTGCTAGCAGGCATGTTCGCGTTCTTCATGGCGACCTTCATGCTGGGCGCATTCTCAAGTGGACCTTCGATAAGTTTTGGTTACGTTGCAGGTGGTATCGTAGCCTCTGCTATAGTTGGAGCAATCGCTGGAGCCTTTGTTGGCGCATCACAGTTTCTGGCACTGCGGCGCTATGTCAACAATGCCATAATTTGGATACCCGGAAATGCAGTTGCCTGGGCAGTAGGGTTACTCGTAGTTACGGCTGTGCTCGGAGGAGACTGGCTGGCGATTAGCGCCGTCGCAGGTGCCACTAATCCATTGGGGAGTATATTGATCGGAGGAATTGCCGTCTCCACAGCCGCATGTGTAACAGGCTTTGTGCTGGTAAAGCTACCGCCAAAACCAGTCGTGCAGAATCGGAAGCCCATCAACTGGAAACGGGCAATACCGTCGCTGGCAATTGTAGGGCTGGCGCCTGCACTTATTGTTGTAGGTCTGCTCGTGGGTATCGCATGGTACTCTGATACGGTCGCTTCCAATCCACCAGGACAGGTCCGACAGTTTTCTCTCCCAGGCGTAGTACGTGGCGTGACCTGGTCTCCAGATGGTAATTTGCTGGCGGCGGGCTCGAGAGATGGCACTGTGTTGGTATGGGACGCGGGGAATAATCAAACCATTGTTACCCTACCTGGCCCTGGACCTGGGTCATCCGAATTTGATGAGCGCCTGCACAACCTGAATAACGTGGCATGGTCGCCTGACGGTAGTTACCTGGCTACCAGCTCTAGCGACAAGAGCCAGGCCATAAAAGTATGGGGCACGAAAAGCTGGCAGGCGGTCTTTACAGCACCTATTGAGCCGAATGGTCAGTTCACGGCTACCGTTGTCACAGACCTGGCCTGGTCAGCTGATAGTAAGGCTCTTGGCGTAAGCATACCTACAGCCGAGACCTGCTGTGAGAATAAATTTCCTGAGCCAGGACTAATTGAAATATTTGATATACCTGGCGGGCGCATCAAGGCAACATTCGTACACCCTATCTCAGTGTTGAGCCTAACCTGGGCGCCCGATAATAACAAGTTGGCCTTTAGCGCAGTGGGCTACCTGCTCATAGATAGAATAGATGATAATATATTGATCTGGGAGTCGAATAAGAACGGTAATCTGAGTGGTAGCTCAAACGCCAGAGTCTTGGTCGGTCATCTTACCGACAATCCTCTCGTCCTGCGTTGGTCTCCTAACGGAAAATATTTAGCGGCAGGCTTTTATGGCGGGGGATTGAGCGTGTGGGATGCAACTAACGGAAGTGAGATTGCCAAGTTCACCGAACTCAAGAGGACAGTCAATGATATAGCCTGGTCTCCAGACAGCACCTTACTGGCAGTAACCTCTGACGATACTATGGCAACAATCTGGGAGATAGCCAGCAAACGGAAAATTGCCAGCTTCCAACACCCAAAATGGGCAACGAGTGTAGCTTGGTCGCCCGGTGGGCAATTCATAGCAACAGGCTGTGAGGACAAGAAAGTAAGGTTGTGGAAAGTAAAGTAGGGAAAAGTAGGAGACAAGAAGATGAAACAGATGCAAGCTAACTTAGCATGAGTTCCACCAACGCCCGCACCCTCGACCTATTGCGACTGCTAGAGGGGATACCTGCCCTTAGCGTGGGCGCTGCAAATGCCATGATAGAAGCCTGCATGATCTGTTTCGAGAGTCGCGGGCACAAGAGTGGAGTTAAACTTAAGGTCTATGGAAGTTTCGTGGGAACATTTACCATAAATTGGCGTTATACCATAACAGATGATATGCGACGTTATTGGCAAGATGAAGACGAGGCTACCGAGTATGCGGCTTATGGGATTGCCTTATTGCTCATAGAGGAACTTACGGGTTATACTACATTACAACGAGCAAACAAAGGCTTTGGCTTTGACTTCTGGCTTGGCTACTACGACGAAAGGTTGCCCATATCTACGCAGCGCGAAGCACGTCTTGAGGTTTCGGGCATACGGCGAGGCAACAGGAGGCAGATATTGTCGCGGGTCAAGCAGAAATTGGCACAAACAGAAGTTTCAGATGGGCAATATCCAGCCTACATAGCTGTGGTTGAGTTTGGCACTCCAATGGCGCAGGTGGTGAGAAAATGATGACAGGCCCTTCACACGATACGCACCGATTGGCGATGGCCCTCGGCGATTACGCAGCAATGGCACGCCGCTACGGCGATATGAACGTTGCTAAAGAACTCCTGCAACGCGCTCTTTACTATGAATCACTGGCAGCAGAGTTGATGGCTGATGACCCCGACGAGCTTTGGCGCGCCGTCCTCTACCGCAGCGCCGCCTCTCTCGCCCTGCAATGCGGTGAGTACGAGGAAGCCAAACGCCTAATAGCAACCGGATTGGCGGGCAAGCCACCCGCCGAAATAGCCGCCGAGTTGCGTGATGTGCTAAAACTGGTGAAACAAGCGCAGAAGCAGGAGCAAAAAGGAGAGGATAAAGACACTCTCCTAACGCATTCCAAGAAACATACCGCGTAACCGAGCTTAACTATTTGATGAAACAGGTGCCAAAGATGAGAAAAGGCAACATACAAGACACACACAAACTGGCAACAGCACTCACTGAATACGCCGCCACAGCGCGCGACAAGGGCGACAGGGATGTCACCGAAGAACTGATGCAGCGTGCGTTATACTATGAATCACAGGCAGCCAAGCTCGTAGCAGCCAGCCTCGACGACGAACCTCGACGCTCGACGTTGCACCGGAGTGCGGCTTCGCTGGCCCTCCAATGCGGCCATTTAGAAGAAGCCGAACGGCTCATCATAGCAGGACTGTCGGGTATGCCGCCCGACGATATAGATACTGAACTTCGTGAGTTGCTGAAAGAAGTCAAACAGCGAAAGGTAGGTAAGAACGATGCCCTTCTATCACAAACTAGGCAACGTACCACATAAGCGCCATACTCAGCACCGCCGTCCCGACGGCGAATTATACACAGAGGAGCTATTTGGTTTTGAGGGCTTTTCGGGCAACGCTTCGCTGCTCTATCACCACAATCCGCCCGTGCGCGTGGTAGACTTCAAGGGGTGCGGTAAAGACGAACTTGAGGAGTGGACGCAGGACGCGCAACGCCACTTCCACCTGCGCACAAAGGACGCGCCTGCGGAGGGTGACCCTATATCCGGACGGCGCGTGCTCATGTTCAACGCCGACTGCCGCCTGGGCATCGTTCGACCCACCGAGCCGATGAACTACTTCTACAAGAACGGCCAGGCCGACGAACTCTACTTTATCCACGAGGGCACCGGACGATTCGAGACAAACTTTGGCGCCCTCCCCTACCGTGAGGGCGATTATGTGCTCCTTCCGCACGGCACGATCTACCGCATAACTATGGATATCAATAAGCCCCAACGCTGGCTAACTGTCGAAGGCAAATATATAGCGCCGCCCAAGCGTTACCGCAACGAGTACGGGCAACTCTTAGAGCATTCGCCCTACTGTGAGCGCGATATTCGCGTGCCGGAGGAGCTTGTCACTATCACAGGCGAAGAGGCTGGCAAGGGACCGTTCGAGGTGCGCATCAGGGCCGCCGACATGATCACCGCTTATTACTATGACCATCACCCGCTCGACGTAGTGGGCTGGGACGGCTATCTCTACCCCTATATCTTCAACATTGAGGACTTCGAGCCTATCACGGGCCGCGTCCACCAGCCGCCACCCGTACACCAGACTTTCGAGGCGCACAACTTCGTGGTATGCTCGTTCGTGCCGCGCAAGTATGACTATCATCCCCTGTCCATACCGGCTCCCTACAACCACTCCAATATAGACAGCGAAGAGGTGCTTTATTACGTCAACGGCAACTTTATGAGCCGCAAAGGGATAGGCGTTGCATCATTTACTCTGCACCCTCACGGCATTCCACACGGCCCGCACCCCGGAGCCGCCGAAGCCTCTATAGGCCACGAACGAACTGAGGAACTGGCCGTAATGGTGGACACCTTCCGCCCCCTCAAAATGACCCGATGGGCGCAGGAGTATGACGATCCTTCTTACCCCACAAGCTGGCTCGACAAGAAGAAGTCGGATGGGATGCCCAAAGACACAGACTAAAAGAAACGAGCGCAAAACCTACCAATCCAGGACGGTTTTGCGCTCATTTCTCCTTTTGGAGTATAATTGCTAACGGTCGCGCGCAAGTGGCGTAATGGCAGCCGCGCTAGCCTTAGGAGCTAGTGCCCGTAAGGGCGTGGGGGTTCGAATCCCCCCTTGCGCACCAGTGGATTGAATGTTCTATAATTACGCATGAAATGGGGGCTTTTTCGGCCTCTATTTTGCTTTTGGTCACAGGTTGGTCACACAAACGCTAAACTTGTTGTGAACTTCAGGCAATCAAACTGATTAAGGCCTGGTATTAAGGCAAAGAACGAAAAGAATGCCCAAGCGATGTGAGGATGCTAGTCGCTCCTTGCCCCGCGTTTATGGGATGAAGAAGCTACACTTTGATACTCCTAGCTGGGGCATCTTTACAGCATAGTAACGATTCAGTGTGATATAGTTGGTGTGCGGTAGACGATAAGCGACTCAGCCAAGGTACTAATGACACCACGCAAGTTGAACGAGGGAATAATAATTCGCATGTCCGCATGGGGCCTCATAGGTGGCGCAGTTTCCGGCTTCGCTTACGGTGGGCTAGTAGTATGGCTTTCTTCAGGGATCAGTTATGGCTTCCTTGTGCCTTTAGGTTTTATTGTCGGCCTTGCCGTTGGAGCTATATCCGGTCTTGGGTTGGGCATACTCGATGGCGTTGCACTAGTTTTCGTAACACGGTCTGCATTCCGACGAGTACAGAGTGTAAACCGCTATCGCACAACTATGCTCGTGGTAAGCATCACTCTCGTCACGCTTGGGACTTATCTCGGCTTTGGAAGTATGGGCGGCGTGATAAGTAATTATTGGCTTTCGCATCCTTATATGCCTAGCGTGCTTGCTGCTATTGTGGCGTCACTTGCTACGCTTCGGGTTGCAGATTGGGTCCAGCACAATCTGCCATTTTCTACAATTCAAACTCCATAACACACTTTAAGATGCCCCTTCCATCATGCTATCCAACTTGTCGGCGGCGTTGCGCTGCATATCCACCGTTTAGAACGCCTAACAAAACCGTGTAGGGGCGAACCTTGTGTTCGCCCTCTGTGCATACCGCTTCGTCTTCGTCTTCGTCAAGAGGGCGAACACAAGGTTCGCCCCTACACGGTTTTGTTAGGCGTTCTTAGTACGTTCCCAGGTACTAGTAGTAATCTCCTACCTTGCCCCAAAAAAGCCACGGGACTATCGTACTACGGCGGATACTCCTATTATGCGATTGTAAAGCCATCGGAATCTGAGTACGATAAGGGAGTAAAGAATAAGGAGGGGAGTAGGGAGTGGACATTGACCCTATGCCCCGCCTTACTCCTTGCATATCGCGTTAATAACGAGAATCAACCTGTG
>JBBQIC010000150.1:0-9575 GCA_038324555.1 Chloroflexia bacterium | reverse complement strand
CGCCCTCTCCGCATATCGCTTCGTCAAGAGGGCGAACACAAGGTTCGCCCCTACACGGTTTGTTAGGCGCTCTTATAGAAAGATTATAGGAGGAGAGTAAATGTTTCGTAACATTGAAGGGCGCAAAGAATGGACTCGACGGACTCAGCTATTAGTAGTAATGGCGTCGCTGTTCATATTAATGGTGACGGCTTTTGCTGCCAGCCAGGCTCTAGCCGGGCGGCTGACCGATATGCCGAAAGCGCCGAATGGCGGAGGCAAGGTGAGCCTGCCCAATGGGTCGGGTACTGCCGCTTTTGCCCCAAATATAGTTGCCCATGTCGGGGCGGGGGCAAGGCCCGACGCAACAGTAGACGCTTCCATATTCCTGACGACCAGCGCCACCGCGGGTAACTGCCCAGCCCCTACCAACGGGGGCACGACCCAGGTGGGTTGCAGGTTCGTGCTGGACATGTTCGTCAATGCAGGCAGTAATGCCGCGCCGGACGGCCTCACCGCCCAGCAGAGCTACATGACCTTCACCTACCAGACGATACAGAACGCCAGGACAGTGGGTATAGTCACTAGCTGCGTGCCCACGAACACTGTCACGGGTGACCTGATGGTGACCGATGCTGCGCTGCAAAACGAAGTATGCGACGGGCCTGCTCCGTGCAACTTCAGAGGCACAATCACAGACCCAGGCTCATTTTCCTACGCTTCGGGCGCATTGAGCAACTGCCCTAATGGTTGCCCCGACCCCGGTCAGCCTCCTCCCCAGGACCAGCCTATCTTCAGGATAGCTTCGATAGGGGTGTGCGCTATTGCCCCAGGTCAGGCAGGGTTCTACTGGCAGTTCGCCAACAATCCGCCTAACGACCGGTGTCAGAATGGAGCGCCTCTGACGCGGGACAGTGAGCTTGTGAGCCTTAGTGGCGTTCTGGTGCAGGATTGCACACGCTTTGCCAACTACACGTTCACTGTGACTGGCGTGGGCTTCACACCGACCAACACCAACACACCGGGAGCAGCCACCAACACACCAACGGTCACAATCCCCGTGGCGACTAACACTAACACGGCAGTGGCGACTAATACCAATACAGCAGTGTCTACCAATACCAATACTCGCACAAATACACCAATATCTACTAACACTAATACGGCAGTGGCTACTAACACTAATACGCCAGTAGCGACTAATACCAATACATCGGTGGCTACTAACACTAATACGCCAGTGGCGACCAATACCAATACTCGCACAAATACACCAATATCTACTAATACCAATACGGCAGTGGCTACTAATACCAATACGGCAGTGGCCACTAATACCAATACGGCAGTGGCTACTAATACCAATACGCGCACAAATACACCAGTATCTACCAATACCAATACATCGGTGGCTACTAACACTAATACCGTAGTAGCGACCAATACGAACACATCAGTCCCGACTAACACAAACACGTCAATACCAACCAATACGAACATGCCGGTGGCTACTAACACAGATACACCAACTAACACGCCTACCAACACAGCTACCGTCACCAACACACCCACCAATACATTCACTCCGTGCCCTACCTGTACCAACACTCCTACGAACACTCCTATGAATACATCGACCAATACCGCTACCGTATCCGGGAATACAGCGACTACCACCAGCACGCCGAGAAATACTCCCACGAATACGCATACGCCGTGCCCAATCAACTTCACAGACGTACAACAAGGCCAGTTCTTCTATGCAGCCGTGCGCTACCTGACCTGTGAAGGCGTAATCACTGGCTATAATGATCACACCTTCCGTCCGGACGAC
This sequence comes from Chloroflexia bacterium, assembly GCA_038324555.1. Classification (GTDB taxonomy): domain Bacteria; phylum Chloroflexota; class Chloroflexia; order QHBQ01; family JADMIH01; genus JADMIH01. The sequence continues at coordinate 7,762 of JBBQIC010000150.1, read as the reverse complement.
ACTACTACCCGTGCCCAGTTGGCTAAGATAGTGGTATTGGCAGTACGCTTGCCGCTAAATACGACGGGTGGGTCGCACTTCGAGGACGTGGCTGCGAGTAATGTCTTCTACCCGTTCATCGAGACGGCATATAACAATAACGTCGTCGGAGGGTATAAGTGTGGCACAGTGACGGGCGAGAACTGCGATACTCAGAACAGGCCGTACTTCCGCCCAAGCATCCCTGTCACACGCGGCCAGTTGACCAAGATAATCGTGGTGGCGATGAAGTGGTCGCTAAATACGACAGGCGGACCGCACTTCACCGACGTGCCCAATCTAGCTCTTGATCCCTTCTACCCGTACATCGAGACGGCGTTCCACCGGGGCGTGATCTCAGGGTACACTTGCGGTGGAGCGGGCGAGACGTGCGATACGAAGAACAGGCCGTACTTCCGACCGGGTAACGACACCACACGCGGCCAGATAGCAAAGATAGTTTACCTGGCTATCAATAACCCGTAGTCCGCAACTAACGAAGCGGAATAGGGTGAATCAAAGCTACCAACGACTTATGGGTCGTTGGTAGCTTTGATTCACCCTATTCTTGTCCTTATATTGGCCTAACGATGGCCTAACGGCTGGCAAACTCGGTGGTGCTATCTTTATCTGGCTTGGCTCGGGCCTGGCATATATTTGTACGCGCGGGATAATCCTGCCCGTTTTATCCTGAAGAGAAGGAGGAGGAGAGCAGATGATTCACAATACCCAGGGGCGCAAGAACAAGAAATGGATTGAACGACCGCAGGGACCACCGCAGGGACCACAGGCGCGGATCGCGCTGCTGTTCGGATTGATCTTACTGGCGTCGGCTTTTGCGGCAAGTCAGGCGTTGGCGGGGCGATTGACCGATATGCCGCGACCGATGCAGGGTGGCGGAGGTAAAGCGAGCCTGCCAAATGGAGCGGGGCAGGCTGCTGCTATAGCCCCAGGTAAGGTTAACCGTAGCAATAGCAATAACCATACGAGTTCACGTTCAAGGCCCGCCGATCCAGTAGTAGACGCCTCCGTGTACATAACGACCAACACTACTATCCCAGGCAACTGCCCAGCGCCTAACATTGGCGGCACGACCCAGGTAGGGTGCAGGTTCGTGCTTGATATGTTCCTCAATGCGGGAAGTAATGCCGCTCCCGACGGCATCACCGCCCAGCAGAGCTACATGACCTTTACGTGGCAGACGATACAGAACGCCAGGACAGTGGGTATAGCCACCAGCTGTGTGCCCACCAATAGTGTAACAGCCGACCTGATGGTGTTCGATGCAAGTCTGCAAAACGAAGTGTGCGATGGGCCTGCTCCATGCAACTTCCGAGGCACGATAACAGACCCAGGCTCGTTCTCCTTTGCTTCGGGCGCATTGAGCAACTGCCCCAATGGTTGCCCGGACCCCGGTCAGCCGCCGCCCCAGGACCAGCCTATTTTCAGGATTGCCTCGATAGGCATTTGTGCCGTTTCGCCAGGGGTGGGCGGCCTGTACTGGCAGTTCTCTAATAATCCTCCTAACGACAGGTGTCAGAATGGAGCGCCTCTGACGCGAGATACAGAGCTTGTGAGCTTGAGTGGCGGCCTGGTCGAGGACTGCACGCGCTTCATGAGCTATACGTTTACCATAACTGGCCCAACCAACACTCCCGGACCGTCTACCAATACGCCCACAACGACCCCCACGCTGTCGCCGTCGCCCACACGGATCCAGACGCCAGTGCCGCCTACTCTCACGCAGACCAACACACCTACATTATCACCTACGGCAGTGCCGCCTACCCTCACGCGGACCATAACGCCCACTATTACACCTAGCATTACACCTATTATTACGCCTACGGGCGGCACTACTAATACGCCTACGATTATACCTACCATGACCCCTCCATTTACACCCACAATGACACGGACTAATACGCCTACTAATACGCCTACTATGACGATTTTAGCTACCTTTACACCTACAATGACGCGGACTAATACTCCTGTCTTTACACCCACCAACACGCCAATGTCCACGTCCACATCTCCGCCAACGATGACCAGTATACCGACATTCACGCCTGTGCCGCCGACGTTCACGCCTGTGCCGCCGACTGCTACGCGGACCTTCACGCCTGTGCCGCCGACGAGCACAATGACCTCTACGCCGGGTGGACCGACTAACACGCCAACCAATACGTCAGTAGCGCCAACCGCCACGCGAACCTTCACGCCGGGAGCGGCTACTAACACGCCGGGGCCAGCTACGAGTACACCGACGCAGCGCCCGATACCGTTCACCGATGTTCATGCAAACGAGTACTTCTATGCGGCGGTGGGCTACCTATGGAACCAGGGGGTTATCTCCGGCTACTCGGATAACACCTTCCGCCCGTATGACACCGCTACCCGCGCACAGATGTGCAAGATAATCGTGGTGGCGTTGAAGTGGCCGCTAAATACGACAAGCGGACCGCACTTTAGCGACGTACCCAAGAGTGATATGTTCTATGGTTACATAGAGACAGCGTACAACCAGGGCGTCATCACAGGCTACGGGGACGGCACATTCCACCCGAACGGTAGCGTTACTCGTGGGCAGCTATGCCAGATAGTAGTGAAGGCCATGGGGTGGGCCACGAACGTAATCAATGGACCACACTTCAAGGATGTGCTCTCGACTGACGCCTTCTATGGCGCTGTAGAGACGGCCTTCAACCACGGAGTGATCTCAGGGTATGCGTGTGATGGAGAACCATGCGATGCGAAGAACAGGCCGTACTACCACCCATACGATAACGCTGCACGCGGCCAGATCTCAAAGGTAGTTTACCTGGCTGTTACCCATCCATAGAGGTTAGGGAATAGGGATCAGGGGCGCACGGCCGTGCGCCCCTACCCCAACATCACGAGCAACCCGTAGGGGCGCAATGGAGCGAAGCGAAATCCCGTGCGCCCCTACCTGCCCTGATCCCTTGCAAGGAGATTGTAATTGATTGGTTAGCCTGGAGCTTGACGAGTGAGATTTGCTGTCCACCGTAGACTTCGGTTGTCGAGCCTTCGCTATCGGCGCGTGCGCCGGTTATGGGTATGATCGCGTCCTGGTCGGAGTGGATTGTAATCGTCTGTCCGGGCACAATGTTAGCTATGGCTCCTGTTGCGTTGTAGCCCATACGGTTTGTCATGTTTGAGCCTAGCTTGTTCATGGTGAGGCTTACAACGGGCAGATTGAACAAGGCGTTGTACTTACTCAAGGTCGCGTCAAGCAGGTCGGCCAGCGTAAAGTGCCTGCCGTCATAGGTGCGCAAGTTCGTCTGGTGAAACATCCACGGGTCTATCTCCCCTTTCAACATGTACCGCAGTAGCACATCGCTCTCTTTACCCAGTATCTCCGTGTAGGCCAGATCGCGGCCCCAATAGGTGTGGTAGCGGCAGTTGTATTCCGCTGCCCACTCAGAGGGTTTGGAGACGTTGTAGAAGAGGTTAGTCGGGTGGCGCGGTATCATCAGGATGCTGGGCTGCAAGACGTTGTAGTTGCCCGCGTTCGGCGACGGGTTGTTCTGCCCTGGCCGGGAAGAATCCGAGACTACATAGCGCACGCCCGTATCTGCCGCAGCCTGCATAGCGTTAGGGTTGGTCAGCCCTGAGTGCTCTGGCGTGACAAGGTTGATGTAGCTGAAGTTGGACAATTGCATCTGGTAAGCAACCGCCCTATTGGACGTGACCTCCGAACGCGCATCATTGTAATTCATATCTTCCCACGAGATATGATGGTAGGTATGATTGATCCAGTCAAAATCATGCTGGTATTGAAGAACCGAGGTCCGCAACGTGGTATCTGTCGTATAGGCTGTGGTGGCGCCGAGGCCGTTGAAAGCCATGCTGAGGCGCAGCCCGGTTGTTGATGGTTGAGTTTGCTTATCTTGCTGCCAGGACCTGACCAGTTGGAAATCGGCTCCTTTTATCCGGTAGAAAACGGTCGTAGAACTCGGGTCGGTATCACATGGCGTGCCGGGAGGCCAGATGCGATCAGCAATGAATATGTCATCTACTTGCGCGCCCATGTATACGTGGCGCTCGCCGAGGAAAAGGCCGCGCGTGACCCAGTTGACAACTCCATAGCCCAGTTGCAGAGTGTGAATGAGGCTGGAGCTGCTGTCAAATGTCAGCGCCAGGTTCTCTCGGCCATCTGGGTAAGCTTTCACGAGTGCAAGGGCGTTGCCGTTTGAGTTGGTGAGCAAAGGCGTTGTGCCTGTGATGGCTGGTGAGGCTAGATAGGTAAAAGCATAGTTTATGGCGACGGGGTTGGCCGCGTTTACGTAGGAGAAGATAGTCTGTCCGACTGTAGTGAGCGTTGCCGTCACAGGGGGGTTGGGTGGCGTTGTGCTTATTCCGGTGGGGGAGTTGCTGAACCCATAGTCTGTTGTCGGGAAGGTGTACCAGGTTACCTGGCGGACGCCAAAGGCGGCTTCATAGTCCCAGAGCGTTTGCCATTCTGTTGTGTTGAGCGCGCTGCGATAGGCGGTTCCATCGAAGTAAGAGAGGTTTCCGGTGGTCAGGATGACCCCCTGGTAGAAGCCGTTGGTGACGGCGAATAGCAGGTCGGAGGTCAAGCCATTGGGGTGCAGGGTAGCTGTGTAGACAGTGTAGGGCGTGCCTAAGAAATCGAGCGATTGCCGTATGGCCGCCAGGTCGGCCTCTGTGCCGTCGGCGGCGATTACAAGCAGCCTGGCGTCATATGTAGCCTGCGTAGTGGGGGGCGAGGGCAGCCTGGTCACGGACTCAGGTGGGCCGTTGATGGGAATATGCTGTGGATACGAAGGAACAACGGGTGAGGCGACCGGGGGACCAGAATAGGGTCTGCTGACCAGTTCGGCGCTCGAAGGGAACGGGACCAACAGGCCGAGGAGGGAAATACAAATGAGCGCAACTGAAAGTGTGGCGCGCCGGACACGACGTGTTTTCACCGGAAGCTCCTTTGCCGGCAATGCAGACGTTTGGCAGCTATCAGCTATCAGCTATCAGCTTTCAGTCCCGATGTGGGGACTTAGCATGAAGGTACCGTTTGCATTAGGTTGGCAAAAAGACGCGCCCAGGGAACCAATATTGGCGGTAGTTAGCAGTCAGTATTTGGGTTCTGGCTACTGACCATTGTAATAGAGATTATATCAGAACGTTCAGGGGCTGTACAAGGTTTCTTGCGATTTAGTAGGGTATTGGGTTATTCGGGGGAAAGGCTCTGTTCGTCTGCTGGGATGTTTGGGTGGTGAGGGGAGAGGGCAGGCAGGGGGACGTGCCCATAGGGGCGAACTTAAGGAGGCTGCAAGGCAAACAAACCCTCTGACCCGTGTCATTCCACTAACCCTTGTCATTCTGAACGGAGTGAAGAATCTCGTCGCGGGCCAGGATGCCTGGGACACGGTAAATCCAGCATCTAAGCGAGGGACGAGATTCTTCACTCCGTTCAGAATGACAAGGGTTAGTGGGTTTGTTTGCCCTAAGTTCGCCCCTATGGGGCCTGCCCATAGGGGACGATAATTGAAAGATGCTGCGATTTTGTGACCAGATGTGATGGTGCTGTGAAGCGTGAAACGTGAACTACGATGATCACGTTTCACGTTTCACGTTTCACGTTTCACGTTTAGTACGTGAGGCGGCGACGCAGGGCAGCTCCTAGTAGGGCCAATATCAGACCTGCTTCGGCTGCTGCCCAGAGGGACAGGAGCGTCACGTTGACGTCGTCGGCGCCGGTCTTGGGCATACCGGTTGGCGCGCTGGAAAAGTTGAAGGCGTTGGTCATGTCGTTGGCGGCTGTGTCGCGGCTGCCGAGGGGGGCCAGGTTCCAGCGCTTCTCGATGAACTTCAGTATAGAGGTCGTATCATACTGGGTGTGGTCCACGAAGCCCTTCTTGGAGTAAGGGGAGATGATGAGCGTGGGCACGCGGCTGCCAGGACCCCAGCGGTCACCAGTTGGCGGGGCGACGTGGTCCCATTGGCCGCCGTTCTCGTCGTAGGTGATGATAATCGCTGTATCGGCCCAATAAGGGCTGTTCTTGACAGTGTTCACCAGGTCAACTACGTGCTGCTGACCCTGTGCGAGGGAGGCGTAGCCTGGGTGCTCGTTGTCGGGGCCGAGGGGCTTGATGAAAGACACGGCGGGCAGGGTCTTGTTGTTGACGGCGCTCATGAAGTCCTGCTCGTCCTTCAGATGGGCGGCCCTACCGGGCGTGCCATCGGCGTAATTGGCGAAGAAAGCGAACGGCTGGTGGTGGTACATGAAGAGCGAGTTGGGGTGGCCCGATACGGCATCGTTCCAGCCGCCGGAGTACCATGCCCAGTCTACACCTTTCTCGCTAAGGCGGTCGCCGATGGTGGGATCGGTCTGGTTTGGCACCAACTGGGTGGTATCAGTGATAGTAGGAGGGTGGGGTGAATTGATAGTAAAGTTGGTGTTGACCACGTAGCCATCGGGCGTGACCGAACCGTCTTTGATCATCATGCCGTTGGCGTCAAGCTGCGCAGCCTTGGCCGCTGGCGCGTTAGGCCATGTTGGTGTGCAGGCGCATACCAGCCAGAAATGGTTCAAGAATGAGCCACCGAAGGCCGCGTGGAAGAAGTTGTCGGCCAGGACGTATTGCTGGGCCATCTTGCCTTCGGGCATGTTGGTGGCATCGTAGTAGCCCATCGTAAGACCACCCGAATCGGTCCATGCCACGAATTTGTCCATTTTGCCGCCGTCAATCTGATACTGCTCCTGATAATAGCGGTGTACGAGGTCGCCCGTCTTCTGGTCGGGAGCGACGTATTTCCCGATATCGAAAGGCTTTACCGCCATATCGCTTGGGAAGCGGGCGTCAGGGGCTGGGGGCTTCTGACTGGTATCCATAGGCTGAGGCAGCGTCGAGTAAGGTTGACCATTCTTGTCTATCTGGTTTACTGCCGCACCTGCGTTATCCAGGCCATTTGCGCCAGGGAACTTACCGTATAAGCTGTCGAAACCGCGGTTTTCCTGGTAAATCACGACTACGTGCTTGATTTTATCCAGGGATGCTGTTGATTTCTGGGCCAGAGCAGACCCGGTTGATAAGAGCAAGAGGTTTGAGATAAGCATTAGCGTAACGAATACGTAAAGGTTTCTCAACTTCTTACGAGCGCCCAACATGTGACCAAACATTGTTACTCTTCCTCCTCGTTATTGTATGCCATGAAATGGCAGACTGAGATAAACGTGCCGTGTGTTACCGCCTGTTGAAGAGGCTGGTAACGTTCGGACCTTGCGCATTGCATTATACTTGCCCTTAGCGCCTATTGCAAGCCCCATACATGGTCGTTTCAGGGGCAATTCATTTCATGTGGAGAATTAATGCTAGTACTGGGGATTTGCATGTCCGAAAACGGCGAGAAAACGCCTGGGTAGTATGCTAGAATGGGACCATGAGCACGACAAGCCTTTGGATGAATGGAGATACCTGTTACCAGGCGCTTTTGAGTAGGGATGCGCGGTTTGATGGGCTGTTCTACGTGGGGGTTAGCAGTACAGGTATTTACTGCCGCGTTATATGCCCGGCGAAGTGCCCTAAGCGCGAAAACTGCACTTTCTTTCCCAGCGCCTCTGCCGCCGAACGGGCGGGGTATCGCCCTTGTTTGCGGTGCAGGCCGGAGTTGGCGCCGGGCAACGCCTACATAGATGAGGTGAGCAGATTGGCTGCGCAGGCGGCGAGCCGCATAGAGGACGGCGCGCTTACCGGAGCAA
>JBBQIC010000149.1:0-9583 GCA_038324555.1 Chloroflexia bacterium | reverse complement strand
CAATCTTGAGGTAGATGTATCTGTGGATGCGTTCAAAGTAGCGTTCGTAAAGCCAACCAACAGCCTCGGTATCACCCGCACGCGCCTTTTCTACCCATGATCGCTCGTCTTCCGGTAGCGTCACCGCGACGCCTCGTGTCTCTCGTGTCTATCGAAGTTGCGCTGGTGGCTCAAGACAGGATAATAGTCCAGCCTCTGCGCCAACTTCCGAGGTGCGGTCTTACTCCAGAATCGCGCTACACGCTCATGGCAAGAAACATAGTCAAACCCGAGCGCCCCACGGGCCGCACGGGCGCTCTTTATGCGAGAGAAGCCCATGCTTACTAGTATAACGAACAATATGGTATTAAAGATAGGGAATAGGGTGAGGGAATAGGGTGAGGGAGTAGGATAAACGAGTAGGAATTAACTCCTATTCCCTCACCCTATTCCCTCACCCTATTCCCTCACCCTACTCCCTCACCCTACTCCCTCACCCTACTCCCTACTCTTGTACCATTCGATAAACCGCCTGACTCCTTCTTCGAGGGACACCTGGGGGTTATAGCCGAGGTCCTGGCGGGCGCGGGTAATGTCGGCCCAGGTCAATTGCGGGTCAGAACTGGGGTAATCACGCTTTATAATAGTGGCCTTGACGCCCAACTCGGCCTCTATAATCTCAATCAGGTGGGCGTTGGTCTGCGGATTGGAATTGCCTAAGTTGTAGGTCTGGTAGCCCGAAGGGTGGTCTATAGCCGCTACTACGCCCGATACTGTGTCAGATACGTAGGTGTAATCTCTGCCCTGGCTACCATCCCCGTACAGGCGCACAGGCTCGCCACGCGCTATCCAATCGGTAAACAGGTAGACAGCCATATCGGGTCGGCCTTTAGGGCCGTATACGGTGAAGAAGCGGAGCACCGTCACAGGCAGCCTGTAAAGATAGTGGAATGTATACAGCATCACTTCCGACATCTTTTTGGTGGCCGCATAAGGAGATAGAGGGCGGTCGGTTCTGGCCTCTTCGCGGTATGGAACCTGCGCGTCGTTGCCGTATACTGACGAGCTAGAGGCGTACACGAAGTGCTGAACGCCCTGCTTCACCGCCACTTCCAGGAGGTTGAGGGTGCCCCTGATGTTTACTTCTTCGTAAAGCGAGGGGTTCTCGACGGAAGGGCGGGGGCCGGCCATCGCGGCGAGGTGGATAATACGGCGTATCGGCTCGGTGGTGAAGAGGTGTTCGAGCGCATCGCGGTCACGCAGGTCTGCATGAACCAACCTGAAATTAGGGTGGCTCATGAAAGGTGCTACGTTGCGGTGCTTACGCTCAGGGTTGTAATAGTCGTTGAAGTTGTCGAGCGCGATCACACGCTCGCCCCGCGCCAGCAAAGCTTCTACGGTGTGCGAGCCGATGAACCCCGCCCCGCCGGTTACTAGTATCTCCATTTGTTCTCCTATTAGGAATTATGAAGTAAGAATTATGAATTATGAACTGCTTTCGTTCATAATTCATAATTCTTACTTCATAATTGTTTTCGAGTCAGCGTGAACAGCGCCAGAGCCGCGCCCCAGTGTATGCCCATATTGAGTACGTGCAGGTCCTCAAAGAGATTGTGGACCATAAATGTGACCAATATGCCCATTGCGCCTATTATGACAGCTTCGGCATACGAGTCGCGCGATGTGCGACGAACGCGGCGCAGGGCGCGTATGCCTACTATTATTGCGGCTATCAGCATCACAATATAGAACGAAGCGCCCACTATGCCGGTTTCGGCAAGAGTTTGAAGATAGTAGTTGTGCGCGTGGCCCGCCGAGATGGGCCAGCCCTGCACGCCGAAACGTCTGAATAAAACATTGAAGTTGCCGATGCCCACGCCAAACCAGGGACTCGACAGGAACATATTGCCCGCCGTTGCCCAGTGCGCCATCCTTTCGACGACGGCAAAGGTATCGGGCTTAGGCACGACGCCCCTGGGGTCGAAGATAGATAGCTGGCTGAGTAACAGGCCGAACCGGTCGGATATAACGGAGGGTAGAGCGCCCACCGCGCCCAGGACTACTAACCCAAGCCCCGCGCTGAAGAACACGCTGACGGCGGCGACTGCACGTTTACCCAACAAGAGCACCATCGCCAGCACGCCAAACGTCAGACCTATCCATGCGCCTCTCGACAGCGTGGTGAGCACTGTCCAGAAGAGCATCAGCGTCACGAACGTCATCAGCAGAGGCATACGCAGTTGCTTGAACGATAGGTAGGAGGGTCGCTCTAAATAGAGGGCGGCCTTGCGAGCCGACGCCCACCTTCCCCAATAGTAGACTGCCAGCGCCAGGGCCAATGGCAGGGTCATGTCGAGATAGCCTGCGAACGAGTTGGGCGCGCCTATAGTGCCGTAAGCGCGAGTGAGTCCGTCGCCAGCTTCCCCCACGTTAAAACTTGCGGGGCCGATACCAGCATATGCCTGCACCAGTCCAATTGCCGCCTCGAACATTGCGGAGACGAGCATGACTATAATCAGCCCGTTCATCTGGCGGCGCGTCTGCACGGAGTTGACGATGATGATATAGGATAGGATGGTGACTACCCAGCGCGATAATTCGGCCAGACTGTCGGTTAGGGAGGTTGTGACCCACAGACTGGCAAGCATGGACACGAAGTAGAGCATCAGTGCCACCGCGATAGGCGTGAACGCCAATCGTCTGTCCTGGCGCACCGACAGCCAGGCCCACCATATGCCAAGCGCCAGCACGAAAAGGCTCTGTGTGACGGTGATCTCGACAGGCCCGGCGTTATAGCTGACGGCCTTTTGCACGGGCACGCTCAACACGAGCAGGTATGCGCCCCAAACGGGGTAGCGTAGAAGGAGCGCAGCCACAACCAGGCCAGCGACAACCGCGCCGGAAATCAGAACTGGGGCAAAGCTGACCAGAAAGGCGACGAGCAGCGCAAACCCAAGAGTTATGAGTTTTGAATGTTGGGTGTTGAGTTTTCCTGCTATAACGCTCATAGCTCATAGCTCAAGGTACATTACTCATAGCTTCGCGGAACCAGGAGATCGTGCGGGGCAGACCTTGCTCTAGGGATATGCGTGGCTCCCACCCAAGCAGGGTGCGGACGCGGGTAATGTCAGGACACCGGCGGGCGGGGTCGTCCTGGAGCGGCGGAAGGTATTTGATGGGCGCGTGAGAGCCGCACATATCTCTGATTATTGTCGCAAAGGCAACGATTTCGCGCTCGTCGGGATTGCCCACGTTGAATACCATGCCGCGCGTCTCCGGTGGGGCGAACATCACGGCCATGAGGCCCGACACCATGTCGTCAACGTAGCAGTACGAGCGCGTTTGTCTACCGTCGCCGTATACGGTTATCGGCTCGTTCCGAATTGATTGCGAGATAAAGTTTGGCACCGAACGACCATCTTGCGGATTCATGCGCGGACCGTAAGTGTTGAATATGCGCACAATGCGCCCGTCAAGGCCGTACTCACGCACATAGAGAGACGTGAGCATCTCGGTGAATCGCTTGCCTTCGTCGTAGCAGGCGCGAGGGCCTACGGAATTGACGTTGCCCCAATATTCCTCGCTTTGCGGGTGGACGAGCGGGTCGCCGTAGGCTTCGGAGGTGGAGGTAACCAGGTAACGAGCGCCATAACCTCGCGCCAATTCCAGGACATTGTGCGTGCCCCGCGAATTGATCATAGCGATCTCGAGCGGCAGCCGCACAAAATCGGCGGGCGAAGCAGGGCTGGCAAGATGGAACACGGCTCCGACCTGCGTCGGCAGCTTCTCCATATCGAACGGCTGTACAACATCGTGTTCAATAAGCTTGAAGCGCGGGTTCTCGTGTAAGTGAGCGATATTGTTCCTGTTGCCGGTCAAGAAGTTATCAATCGCCGTAACCTCGTGCCCATCAGCCAACAATGCCTCGCAAAGATGCGACCCGATAAACCCACCACCCCCGGTGATTATGATTCGCAAAAGAGCCTCCTAAAGGTTGGAAGGTTAGAACGTTAGAACGTTAGAAGGTTCCAATTTCGTCAACCTTCCAACCTTCCAACTTTCCAACGTTCTAACTGTAATAATCCGCAACACATCCAGAATATCATAGCGAGGTCCATTAGGAAATAGGAATTGTCTACCAGGCCGTGCAGCAGGAAGTCCGACATGCTTGCGAACAGGCCGAGGGTAATAGCTCTGCCTGCAAGAGCCTGCTGTAAGCCTGTCGAAGGGTCGTGGTCCAGACCCGGCGCAAAACTTCGCACCTTGACGAGAGCTTCGCGGAAGTATCTCCATAGAAGCCACAGCAGGATCAGTAAACCTATTATACCTAAAGAGAGCCAGTAATCCAAAATCAGGTTGTGCGGGTGGGCGGTATAGCTCTCTAACTGCTCCGCAGGTGTCATATAGTGCGCCTGAAACTGGTTCAGGAACTGATCGGGACCTACGCCAAATATAGGATGGTCGGCCAGCATATGGAGAGAGCTTCTCCATAGTTCCACGCGAAGAACACCACTACCCAGGTTCAGGAAGCGAGCAGGGAGATTGGGCAGCAGCGCTGCGATCAATATTACTAAGAGGCCCAACAGAGTCAGCGCGCTACTCCCTATCAGTACCCACCTGGCACGCTGAACCGGGTCGTCCTCCCTGTGCCGCGACCTCCAAACGTAGCCGACCACAACCGTTACCCCGATAGCCACCACCACCGCCATGTAGGCCCCACGCGAGTACGTCAGGAAAGTGGTAAGGGTAAGAGGTATAGCCGCCAGCAGATACAGCGCCTTGCGCCAGCCCCAGGGCAAGAATAAGCCGATACACGCGGCAAAGGGCAGCACGCGACCAAGATAGAGCGCGAGATTGTTAGGGTGCTGGTACACACCATATACGCGGCTGACACCCTGCACGTCAAGAGTATTGGAACCCAGTACGTATTGCCCCAACCCTATAAAAGCAACAACCACAGCCGCCGCCACGAAGAAGTCGGCAATACGCCACAATCCACGACGGGTGGAGATTATCTCCGTAATCAGGAAATAGAAGAGCACCGGCTCGATTATCACCCACCTGTAAGCGCGCAAGCTGTCCCGCGCAAAGCTGGGATCGGCCAGCGTAAAGAGGGAGAGCGTGCCTACGAGGAGCAATGCCACGGCGGGCATGGCAAAAGCATCTTCGTTACTCCACTCTTTCAAGCGTTGAACGAGTCGTGAGGCGTGAAACGTGAGGCGTGATGAGGGCTGGGAAGCAGCTGATGTAGGTCCTTGTGCGCTGCCGTTTTGCGCGAGGTCCGTAGGGGCAGGTCCCCGTGCCTGCCCTGTTTGCTCACTTTCTGCGTTTCTGTCCCTCACCAGTGTCTGCCTGGCGACTACTGCACTGGTTCTGCTCCCATCAATGTTCGCTAATGGAGCCGTTATGGGACGGGCGGGCCAGCGTGCCGGTGTCAGGTCGTCGGCGACCTCAGTCCCAGGAGCGACCGATTGTGCTGTAGTAGGTTGTGTGATGCTGTCTGCGGTATGCGTGCGGCTTGTGCCGTTACTCTGGCTGTAGCCCCGTCCCTTGCCCTGGCTGTTGGACCTAAGCCCCGACCTTGACGGCGCGTTCGGGAGAACCTCGTTTGGTGGGAAATGGAGCCGGGCGGCCAGTCTAGGCAATAAGTAGCCCACAACGCGGCGCGCCATGAGCGCGCCGAACACCAGCATTAGCAGCGTCTCGGCGACGGGAAAGTGCTGCTGGCCTATCAACTTTGGATACCAGAAGAAGGGTATTGTGAAGGCTACAGCAGCCAGTCCCGTCGAAGGTTTCAGGAAGGCCAGCAGACCCAGGCCCACAAGCGACAGCAGTATGAGAGGCAAGTCTTCCGTCTTGTAATAGATAGCTGTGAGCAGCGCCATGCCGACAACGACGGTCCCGTTTCGCGCCATTTCGCGTGCCGCCTCTGAATACCGACCCTTTGGCCTGTCCAATGCGGCTCCTGCCCATGCACCCAGCCTGGATTGACCGTAAGCGCCCGAAGCAAGCGCAAAGAGTCCAAACAGGGCGTAGAGCATGGGAAAACCAAAGGCATTCCACAGGGGTTTGTCTCGGGACACTATGAAGCTAGGCGCAACAAGAGTTACGTGGAGCACTGGAGGTTTTTGCAGCTGTATGGTGGCCGTATGTGAGGCATAGGCCAACCCTTTGGCAATTGTCACATAAGAGACTCTACCAATGTTTTGTTCGCCCGACGGCTTCACGAAGGGCCCATTATCTACGCTTACTGCATTGAGGTCGCATCCCGCGCCACCGAAGCATGGCACTACGTTTAACTCTGTTCCAGAGAATTTTATGGTCGCGGTGTATCCGCCGCTTGGAACGGTAGGGTCCTGGGTACGATAAGGGTATTCTAAGAACTTCAGCCATGTGCTGTTATACGTAATAGCAGGGCTGGTAAGCATATGCGCTCCAACATCCGCTATTGGGAACCGCTTGCTATACTCCTTTATCGCGTTATACGCGGGCCTGGGGGTGAAATCATCTCGCACGATGGCGAAGTAGTTGGCCGGTTCGTTGGGAATTGGGTCAGGCTGGCGAAAGTGCCACACGGTCATCACGCCCATCCAGGGCCACTCGGCTGCGGCCCGCTCGTAGCCCTCCACGAGCCACCGGCCTTGGGTCTCCTCGTCCACGCTCTTGCCCCAGATGTTCTTTGTGGGGTCGCCCTTGAAGTCTGATGGCAGACTGATCCAGGCGTACTCGCTTATCCAGATAGGTTTAGAGGAGTCGCCGTTCTGCTCCATAACCCGGCGCAGCAAGATAGGACGCGAGAAGTTGAGACGGTTGAGGTCGGTGCGCCGCTCGCCGGGCGATTGTCCCAGGCCGTACAGCATCGTGGACAGAATGTCAAAATATTTGCTCGCGCCCGCACGGTACATGCCTTCGAGGAAGAGCACGTCGTTGAGGTTCCTGATCGAACGCTCGGCGGTGGGGGCCAGGGCCGCTGTAATAATTACAGCTTGAGGGTCAACCTGCTTGATGCGGTCGTGCGCTATCTTGAGAAGCGCGACGTACTCTTCCGGGTTGATAGGGTGGCCGCCCCACTCGCCAATCAGGTTGGGTTCGTTCCATATCTGGAAGTAGCTTATCTTCCCCTTGTAGCGCGACGCCAGGTTGGAGACGAAATCTCCGTAATCGCTGTAATTGGCGGGTGGGCCTTTGGGGAACGCCTGTAAATCGTCGCTGGGTAGGCGCGACCACACGGGCGGGCTGTCCAGGCGGGCGATAATCTGAAGGCCGTGCTTCAGACAACCCTCCACGATGCGGTCATACTTAGCCCAGGCGCTCACCCATGGCCCTGGTCCGCGCCTATCCACAAAATCGCCTTTGCCGCTTATCTCGATGTCGTTCCAGGGGAAAGACTGGCGCACCCATTTGAAACCCGCGTCCTGCACCATTTGCAGCGTCTTCTCGACCTTAGCCGGGTCTACTTCTTTCTCCAGGAAGAGGTTTATGCCCAGCGGGTTTACGTCAGTGTGCGCGACGTGAGGAAGGTTTGGACCCCAGGACACCCCGCCGTTGACGTACTGGTCGGCATATGAGGTGATGCTGAGGCCACCTAGCGACAGGGAAAAGAGGAGAATAGCAACTATAGTCCGCGCCATAGGGTGTATGAGCGCGAACCGCACCACAGGGTGTAGGGGCGCACGGGATTTCGCTTTGCTCCATTGCGCCCCTACCGCACGCGCTCGTTTCATCACCGCCCGTCGGCGCCCTGCCCCTCGGCTATCACCGTGCGAACAGCCGCGATCTCCACAGCCGAGCGGTTGCGCCACAACGCCGCTATCTCAAAAGCGATACCGGCAACCAGCACAAACGAGATAAGCATGAAGAAAACGTAGGAGCGCCGCGCCTCAACGGTCAGCGCACCGATGCCTGGCAACTCCACAGACCTATCTTCGGGCAGGGGGGCCGCCAAATGGGTCGCCATCCCCTGCTCCGACCTCTCACTACTCTTCTGCAATGGTCCTGCCGTTATGCGCAATTCGTGCTGGCCCGTGCGGAACTCGGCGTCCAGGCCACGCACTACCTTTACCTCCGTCGCCTGCGCGCCAGCCGGAAGGTCTATATACGCGCGCCCTTTATCGTCGCGCTGTAAGCCAGAAGCTACGTCATTGGAAGCGCCGTCTACCGTCACGTAGTAGCGCGCCGCGATTACGTCAGTTGGGGTCAAAGACGCCGTGTTTGACAAGGGCACCAGCGTTAGTTTCACATCTGTTCCCTGGAAGAGCACCCTTACGCTGTCGCCCGTATCAACCGCCGCCGCCGAGGGCGCGACGTAAGCGCCGCCAGGAACATCCGAACTGAGATGCACTTCCCAACGCGGCCCCGCCGACACAACAGGCGACAGCGAACCCCACTGCCCAGGCGTTGCCACTTGAAGCTGGTCGCGCGCTATCTTTTTCACTGCCCAATACGCCGAATTGGGGACGAATTCCGTGTTTACCAGACCGAAATAGTATTCGCTCTTGGTTGGCGGTATGTCGCCCACCTGGCGCAGATACCATACTGTGAATACCCCCGCCCAGGGCCAATGCTGGCGAGCGTATTCTATACCACGCACCGTATAGTCAGCTTGCTGCTCAGGTGTGACCCTACCCCAGGGGAGCGTAGTGCAGCAATTGGTGGGCGAGGCATTCCAGCCATATTCATTGAACCATACGGACTTCGCGCTATCGCCGTTGTCTTCCATGACCTTGCGCACTAACTCTACGCGGCGGAAATTGAGCGCCTGGTTGGAAGGCGGGTCTTCGGGCGCGTATTGCAGGCCGTAAGCGTTGGCCGACATCGCATCGAAGTAAGGCTTCGCCCCTGCGTAATACATGGCTTGCAAATAATCAAGTTCGTTCAACGCGCCGTATTTGTCCATTGACTCTTTTGTAACCATATTAGTAGCAAGAGGTGCAGCCAATATTATCATATCGTGGTCAACGGACTTAGCGGCGGCATAGGCGGCGCTGAGAAGCGTTACGTAATCTTTGGCGTTGACCGCAGGGTACCATTCGTCCCTGAGATTAGGCTCGTTCCACACCTGGATAGCCGCGACCCTTCCCTTGTAACGGGACACGAACGTTTTGATAAACTCACTGAAATCTGCTAGATGGCCGGACGAAGGAGGCCCTTTGTGCCCGCGCAAGTCCTCTTGCACGTTCTGGGGCATCGTATCGTCGGCGCGCGCCCAATCGGGTGTACTATCTATACGGGCGATTATGCGCTGTCCATGTTGCTCTGCCAGGTCTACTATATTGTCGTATTTGACCCAGGAACTCTGTTTATTTTGTGGATCCCAATATGAATTTTGAGCGAATTCTATTTCGGCCCATGGGAATTGTTGTTTGATCCATGTGGCCCCCATATCCTGGGCCATTTGAAGAGTGTTATCTCTTTTCCAACGGTCAACCTCTTTCTGCAGAAAAACGTTGACGCCGAATTGATTTACTTCGGCCAGGGGTATACTTGCAACCTGACGAGGCGGCTGTGCGGCGACGGGATCGGTCCAGGGCGAAAGAAGAAGGCTCTCCCCTATCAGAATTGCGGAAAGTAGAAAGAGGCCCACCCACTGCCACAACCTCCGGCG
>JBBQIC010000148.1:0-9630 GCA_038324555.1 Chloroflexia bacterium | reverse complement strand
GCGCTGTCCGCGAACTGGGCGATTGAGGCTGTTTGGGCCGGATTACTGAAACCGGTAAGACCGTTCTGGCCGCCTAGCCCGCCGAGCGACATGTATTGATCTGAGCCTGGCTGCTTCATATAGGTGTCGTTACCGACCATTATCATCTGAATATTGCCGACGGTGCCTGTGGTGTCCGACATGGTAATGCGGACCTTATCTGGCATTTCGAAGTCGCCTTCTCCCTTGAAAGATTGGCCGCCTGCGGACGATCCCACCTCCATGGTGTAGTGGAAGCTCTTCACCGTCTTCATCGAGGTCTGTGATTTAGTCAACAGGTCAGCCGCAGGGCCAGTAAGCGTACCTGCGCCGCCACCTGTGGTGCCCGTGCTACCGCTGCCTCCGGTCGCCTCCGTTGGGGCTGGTGCGCTGGTAGCGGTTGCTGCTATTACTGCCATTGGGGTGTCCGTTGGCGGGGCAGTTGTTTCAGTAGCAGGGATGGCCGTTGGAGTTGGATCGCTGGCTCCGCATCCGTACAGCCCAGGTACGGCTACAGCAGCCAACAAGCCTATCACGACGAAGTTTCTCAGTTTGTTCATTTTATACTTTCCTCCTTTGGAAGTCGCACGTCGGATAAGCCTTAGACAGCTTTCCGGCCAGATAGTGATCTGTATGTGCTCGTAGGGATATACAGCAGGGAACATGCCAAGGCTATCTTTACACCGAAGCCTCGCCTGCACGAAGCAGTTGGAGTATCTGCGGTTGGAGCGCAAGATTGGCGGCTACGGCGCTGGTCTGCGCAACCGCTATCTCCTTATTGTCCCAGTCGGTGATCTTGCCTCCGGCCTCTCGAACCAACAGTGAGACGGCAGCTATGTCCCAGGGTTGGAGGCTGAGGTGATAATAGGCATCAAAGCGACCCACAGCCACGTAAGTTAGCGCAAGCACTGCTGACCCAAGCAAGCGCAGCCTCTTGACCTGCGGCTGCACCCAGGCGGCGAGGGCCATCATCCGCCTTGTTATCTCCGGGTCGTAACCTATATCGGATGCCAGGATAGCGTCTTCCAGATCGCCCTGGTCGGATACCCGCACAGGCGCGCCATTCAAGTATACACCGCCGCCAAGCGTTGCGGTGAATAACTCGCCGTGCAATGGGTCAAAAACTACGCCCGCCACCACCATTCCAGTTTTGGTGTTGGTTACAGCCACCGAAGAGCACCAGAAGGGTAGTTGCATGGCGTAGTTATGCGTGCCGTCTATCGGGTCAACGGTCCAGAGCCAACGCGCCTCGCCCTGATTGTCCGCAGGGCCGCCTGAGCCGCTCTCTTCGGCGAGGATTGCGTGTTTGGGGAAGTGTTTGCGGATAACGTTCAGAGCGGCTTCTTCGGCGGCTATATCGTATTGTGTAACGATGTCCTTGCCACCCTTTGAGCGCACTTCTAACGGCCCACGAAAGCCTTGCAGGGCCACAGCCCCAGCGGCGCGCGCCGCTTCCTCGGCTACCCCGCCTAATTCGGTAAACGGTATGTCTTGCCACTTGTCATTCATATGTACGCCTTAGACCCCGCTCGGCGGCTAATGAATATTAACAAAATAATCGCCATACAGGTGTAGGGGCGAACCTTGTGTTCGCCCTCTCGACGAAGCGGTATATAGACAGGGCGAACACAAGGTTCGCCCCTACAGCAGCCAATTCTATGTGATGATTATTTTGTTAATCTGCATAAGCCGCCGGGCACTCTCCCCGAACGAAGTAGTTGGAACAAACGGTCCACATGCTTCCCCCCTACTACGGTGTGGTACGCGGCACCATCGGCGCGACGGTCGATTGGACGGACGGCACTGCGGACGGCGCTTGTTCGGGCGGTGGGGGAGCCGTACCGCCCGTAAGATCGATGACTGAGGGCAGGCCGCTCGAACAGGGCTTGTTCTCGTTTGACGTGGAGAACTTGAGGAGTATCTTCACGTTGTAGCTCTCGCGGGTCTTGCAAATCCAGGTGATGAAGGCGTTCTGCCGGTCGGAGGCGCTGCCTTTCGTGGGCATGTACTTGCTCGCCATGACCCTATACACCGCGCTAGTGATAACATTGCGTGTGTACTGGCCTTCGGTGAGACCGTGCGCTTTGAGCGAGTCCTCGAACGATTGGCCGGGCTGGACATCGGTCGCTTTCGCCTGCGTAATCAGATCAGCCTGGGTCTTTGCATCGGGATACAGTTTCTCTTTGCGCGCTTGCTGCTGTATGACTTCCATGTTGATGAGTTTATCGAGTGCGTCCTGCTTGAGCACGTCAAGTACACGGGTGGAGGTAATTCCACCTTCGGCGAGTATCGAGGCTATCAGAGGCTCGCTCATCTGCTGGGCTTTGTCTTTCTCGTAGCGGTCGTTGAGGTCTTGCTCGTATATAGACTGGTCGCTGACGGTAGCCACAACCGCGCCTCTATTGTCGCTCCCCACTGAACCACTTCCGCCATTGGCGTTCTTCGAGATGGCGAAGACTACAACAGCAACTGCTACGAGCAACACTAATCCAGTAACGACAAAGGGCACAGGTGATCTTGAAGTCTGCGGCACCACGCTCCGAGGCCGCGCATTAGAGCCTGAGCGCCGCCCTTGCGCACCCGTCGCTGCTTGCTGGCGTGGTCTGGTCGTAGCGGTAGCCGAGCCACGCGACATCGTAGCCATCGCACTCCTTTGCCCCGCCGTCTGACCACTAGATGACCCAGAAAGGCGGGCGTCCAGATCGGCACGTCGGGCAGGGTCCAGCAGGATGTCGTGCGCCCTGTTCAACTCCTCAAGCATACCAGACGCCTCAACATCGCCCGCGTGGGCTTGCGGCTCGTACTGACTAAACAAGCGATCATAGGCGTCCTCGATAGCCGAATCGTCAGCGTCTCGACGCACCTGGAGGACCTTGTATGGGTTGCGCTCTCTCACGTTGGTGGGTGTTTCTCCTGGTCTATTACGTATTACGTATTGCGTAACTTCTTACGCAATACGTAATACGTAATACGTTTCACGTCTTAGCCGGTTCCTCAAGCGACAGCAGGGCCAGGAAAGCTTCCTGTGGTATCTCTACGCTGCCTACCATCTTCATACGGGCTTTGCCCTCTTTTTGCTTTTCTAGCAGTTTGCGCTTGCGGGTGATGTCGCCGCCGTAGCACTTTGCCAGCACGTTCTTGCGCATGGCCGCGATGGTCTCGCGAGCGATGACTTTGCCGCCGATGGCCGCCTGAATGGGCACCTCAAACATCTGCCTCGGTATCAGCTTGCGCAGCCTGTCCACCAGTTGCCGCCCCTGGTATGGCGCCTTGTCGCGGTGGGTTATCATGCTGAGGGCGTCCACGGGCACAGCATTCACCAGAATGTCCAGCTTGACCAGATCGGCAGGCCTGTACTCCTTGAGTTGGTAGTCGAGGGAGGCGTAGCCCTGCGTGCGCGACTTTAGTTGGTCGTAGAAATCCACGATTATCTCGCCGAGCGGGATTTCGTAGATGAGCACTACGCGGTCCTCGTCAAGATAGTCCATTTTCGTGTAGGTTCCCCTGCGGGCCGTCACCTGTTCCATGATAGGGCCGATATAGCGCGTGGGCGTGACGATGCTTATCTCCATCCAGGGTTCTTCGATGGTCTGGATATTGCCAGCGGGCGGCATGTCTGCCGGGTTGTCAACGATCAGCGTCTGGCCGTCGGTGGTGGTGACTTTGTACTCGACGTTGGGCGCGGTCGTCAGGATCGCAAGGTCGTATTCGCGCTCTAGCCGCTCCTGGATGATTTCCATGTGAAGGAGACCAAGAAAGCCGCAACGGAAGCCGAAGCCCAGCGCCGCGCTCGTCTCCTGCTCGTAGACGAGGGAAGCGTCGTTGAGATGCAGTTTGTCGAGGGCGTCGCGCAGGCTCTGGTAGTCGTCGCTTGATACAGGATACAGGCCGGCAAACACCATAGGCTTGACGGAGCGGTAGCCGTGCAGAGGCTCAACGGCGGGGTCGCTGGCCGAGGTGATAGTATCACCCACCTGGCATTCTCTGACCACTTTCAGGCCGGTGGCGATGTAACCCACCTCGCCTGTCTTGAGGCCGCCTGTGGAGGTCATCAGGGGCGTGAAAGCGCCTATCTCTTGGGCTTCGGTAGTGATCCTGGTCGCCATGATGAACACCTGCTCACCCGCCTTGATCTGGCCGTCTGTCACCCGCACGTAGGCGATCACGCCTTTGTAGGCATCGTAGTGGCTGTCGAAGATAAGGGCGCGCAAGGGCTTGTCGGGGTCGCCGGAAGGTGGCGGTATGTGCTTCACTACTGCTTCGAGTATGTCCTTGACCCCGGTGCCCTCTTTGGCAGAGGCCAGTATTATCTCCTCGCTGGGCAGGCCGATGACGCGCTCTATCTCCTCTTTGATTACGTCGGGTTGGGCTGATGGGAGGTCTATCTTGTTGATGACAGGCACGAGTCTGAGGTCGTGTTCGAGGGCAAGGTAGGTGTTGGCGAGGGTCTGCGCTTCGATGCCCTGACTGGCGTCAACCACCAGTATCGCGCCCTCGCACGCGGCGAGTGAGCGGCTGACCTCGTAGGCGAAGTCTACGTGGCCGGGGGTGTCTATGAGGTTGAGCTCGTAGGTCTCGCCGTCGTTGGCCTTGTAGCTCATACGCACGGCCCGCGCCTTGATGGTGATGCCTTTCTCGCGCTCGAGGGGCATGGAATCGAGCAGTTGCTCGACCATATCACGCTTGGCGACGGTGCCGGTTATTTCCAGCAGGCGGTCGGCCAGGGTGGACTTGCCATGGTCAATGTGCGCGATGATACAGAAGTTTCTTATATGTTTTTGGTCGGCCATGGGGGGTCACGTATTGCGTATTTCGTATTGCGTATTGGATTTGGGTTGGCTTGATATTTTTCGATGGCGTTTGTTCTGGGCGCATCGCCTCAGTATAGGGAGGGGAGGGGGAGTTTGTCAAGGAAATGTGACTCGTGATTGCCCATATCTTCAATGCATTCTGAAGACTTACAAGACTCTGTAAGAGAGAAGATATAGCTTCGCTTTGTTCACTCGCCTTCTTCGATAACCCATTCTATGCCTTCCAGCAAGGCACTGGGTGGAATGCCGAGAACATAAGCTAGTCGGCATAAGTTGATAACGCTTACGTTTCTTCTGCCGCGCTCCACTTGGCTGATGTAAGTTCTGTCCAGTTCTGCTTCAAGGGCGAGATGCTCTTGAGACATGCTCCGCCTTTTCCTGAGCGCACGTACGTTTTGACCGAGCTTTACGAGCACCAAGCCCCTTGCATCCATATGTTATACTATGGAGACATGATGACTCTGAGTCTACGGATTCCGAGTCACATATACTTCATCAGGGTACTTACTGTACTACACCAACGGAGTTGATTGGTCAATGAAACTTTATGTAGCAACTGGAGTAGGCACGGCTACAACCCTGCTATCCGCCTTTGATAAGGCGCTGCTTGAAGCTGGTGTCTATAACTACAACTTAATTCCTCTGTCTTCTATCCTTCCTCCTGGCTCAGAGGTTATCGAAGGAGCCTATCAAGGCCCTTCTGATGAGTGGGGCCACAAACTGTACGTCGTGAAAGCGGAAATGAGGAGTGATAAAGAGGGTACTTTTGTTGGTGCGGGGTTGGGTTGGTATCAACTTGAAGATGGACGCGGTATGTTTGTGGAGCATGATGCTCACGGCGAGACGCATTGTGCAGTCGAATTAGAGCTATATGGGAAAATCAGTAGCTCGTTAAACGATCTGTGCTCCTTTAGATTTATCCCCTTCAAAGAAGAGAGCGTGAAGTCCGTAGTCCGTGTGGCTGAGGTAGGCGACTATCCTACCTGTGTTTTAGCTCTGGCCGTATACCAATCTGAAGGTTGGAAGTAAGGATAGGACGATACCTACCCAAGATATGAGATTCGGTGCTTTTTCAAGTAGTGTATAGGTCGGAGATTGAGTTTCGCCCTTTTCAGCCCAGGGATGCCGAGGTCTTGTTCAATATTCAAGTACAAACAGCCCTCCACCCGCAGGCGCTTTGACGTTAGTGTTTTGAGCAGTTGATATAGTCCTCTGTAAGAGGGGTCTGCCTTCTCGAAGTGTGCGATTGCATACTTTTTTGTAGCCAGTTCCGATATTGATAGACCTATCAATTCTTTTTCAAGATAGACACCAAGCGCCAAAAGATCGAAAATGTGGCAGCAGCTAAGTAATCTCTCTATCGCCACGAGTTCGTGTTGGGTTTCCTCTCTCTGCTTATCCCTTCCCTTCTCCCATTTGTAGAATAGATCGTATATTTGGGTCTGTACACTGGGGTCGCTTAGATCAAGCGTAACTGATTCATAATTGGGGTGATCGCCCATGAATTTTCCGACTAACCACCGTATATTACGATACTTATTGCCCTGCAACTCGCAGAAATCGTCAACAGAAAGTATGTAATCAGAGTTCTCCTCATCGTCTTCGACATGGAAATGAGCGTAAACATCTGAGTGTGAAGGAATATTCATCTCTGGCACTAATTTCAGCACCGGAGTAAGTTCCTCTTTTTGAGCGTGGCTAAGAAGAGTCTCTATTGTGCTCGGAACATCGTTGCCTCCACAAAATGAGTAGAACGGCTCACCCGTAACGTAGTCCCGAAAACGCACCACGAGATTATCCCGCAGCCGCGAGATTACAATATCGTCTTCAACGTTGTAGCACCACAAGCTAGTAAAGTTATAATCAGAGTACAGGGAATAGTCCCCCGTCACGGCTATGACTTCATCCCTGTGGTCGAGTTCGAGTTTGGCAAAGTCAGGGAATAGAGGTATCATTTGTCCTTCTTTCTGCCTAGCTACAGCTATCCATCAATAAACGAGCAATAAGCCAATCAAAAGCACCGTTGATGCGGCTATCTTCTGCAACAGTCCTGCCTTGCTGATGTCCTCGTGGAAAGTAGTTGGTGCCATGTTCGTTAAGAGCAGACCATAGATTATTCCAAAGAAGACCTGAGTACCACCAATAACACTGACCAATGCGGCTGAACCCAGCGAGTAAGCATAGAATGTCAGGGATTTGGCAACTACGAATAATCCCTCATTCAAGAACATAACCCCCAAAGCAACCTTGCGGACTTGCCTAATGCTCGAGTGGAAAGCGTTTCTGATCGAAGGAACCAGCAGGTATAGTATCAAGCCGCCCAAGCCGATCCCCCAACTTTCATAGCTCAGTATCTTGGCGAATGAATTGGCTTCGATTGCGTATTTTATGAGCACAGCTGATAGCGCCCAAAGGCCATCTACGACCAGGATCAATAGGAAGGACGAAGAAAGGTTCAGGTTCCCTTCATTCTTCTGGATGGAAACAACACCTACCGCAAGCAACACGAGGATAAAGCCCAGAAATTGCTTGTAGGCAATTAGCTCGTTTAGGAAGATGAAGGACAGGACAAGGATGAGGATAGGCGTCACCTGGAAGAACAGGATTAGCTTGCTGGCCTCCTCGGTGGAGATGGCCCTAAAGTAAAGCACAGTTGCCCATATGGTTAGCGCACCAGTGAGCAACACTATAAGGCTATCTCTAAGGGTTAAGATAGGAAAGCCTGCAAGAAACCAAAAGGAGGTTCCTACAACGAACCCCATTATCGCTGCAAAAATCGGCATACCTCGGTAGTCCCCGACTTCCCGCACAACAATGTATTGATCTACGTAGTTGACCACCGCATATGTGGCCGGTGCGAGAAGTGCAGCGACTAACCAATTCATAGACACCTTTGGCTATAGACGAATAATGAGCGACAAAAGTTCGCTCAACAGCGCATATTATAACACAGAGGGTGCCCGCCGCTCCCCTCGTAATCACGCGGCTACACTACCTCGGCCATAATGTAAGGGCGCAAACGGGGTTTGATGCTCTTCTCTAGCACCAAGTCAACCTTGCGCCCGAAGAGGTCTTCGAGGTAGAACTTGAGATCCATGTAGGTGTCGAAGGAGGGTTTTGTCTAAGACAGCCTGAGCATCACAGAAAAATCCGCGTGCCACTAGCTCCGGAACTTCCCTCTATCTCTGGCGTTTCGGTCAGCGGGCGTCAAACACTTCGTTCACCTCAACCACCAAGCCCTCCATTAGAGTAGATGTGGCCCTATCACCCCGCCGGAACATCCCATGCTCGGCGTACTGCGCACCGTCCAGCCTCAGCACTGTTATCGTCTCGTCCAGGGGGTTGACGATCCAATATTCCGGTATACCACCTTCGGCGTAGTCGGCGCGTTTGACAACGGTGTCCCGTTGCGGGTCGTCTTCGCTGACAACCTCTACCACCAGGTCGGCCCCAAGCCAGTAGGCGTTTTGCAGTCTGGGATCGTTCGCATCAAGCGCCGCCATGAGGTCAGGCTCACGAAACTTGCCCTCTCGGATTTGGAGACGTAACGGTGCGAAAAAAACTGTGCCGCCTAGTGGATCAAGAAAGGCGCTCAGTACAAATAACAGAAATTTCGATATAGCCTGGTGGCGCTTCGTGGGCATGGGCAGCACATCAAGCCGCTTGTCGGTAAACTCGATCAGCCGGTTGCTTCGATCCGTGAAACGCAGATACTGTTCCACTGTCCATAGCCCTTGCAGCGTGCTTGAGTCTGCTATAGTCTCGCCGTCCGAGGTAACGAGGCGTAAACCTGATGTGTGTGCAGCAACAGCCATTGTACTCTCCTGAACTCTCCTGAACTCTCCTGAACTCTCCTAGACTCTGCTCTGTATGCCTGCCCCACCCGTGTGTTGCGTCTGCTTCAAGAATAGCAGGCGCTCGGCAATGTGGTATCAGACTGCTGAATGTAATAGCAGTTCGTTCCCACAAAACAGGTCTCAAAGCATATTATACCATCTAACATTTTCCTTTGCATCAGCTATTGTTGGGCCATTGTAAGTGTTCAGAATAACCCATGACCCTTTGGGCCACCACCAGGAATGAAAATGCAGGGGTAGGGGCGCACGGCCGTGCGCCCCTACGGGTGTCTGCCTCCTATTTTCAGAAGAATAAGGGTGCACGTAGGGGCAGGTCTCTGTGCCTGCCCGGTTGGTTTACCGCCAACATCCGGGTGCGCGAACAGGGCAGGCACAGAGACCTGCCCCTACGAGTTTTCCTCTACACCAAGTCTGAACACTTACGGACCATTCTACCATCATCCATCGCCCGCCGCCCATGTTATAATCGAATATGCTCCCCAACGTCGGCTTCTCGTTCGTTCACCCGTAGGCGCGCTTGCTGCCACTCAGCTTTATCACGCTTCTTCGTCCAGCATCATAACGACCGAACCGCGCAGACTTGCGAGCTTGTTCTCTACAACATCCCAAATGACTTCCAGGTCAATGCCAAAATACTCATGAGCAACGATGTCCCGCAAGCCCGCGATCTTACGCCACTCTATGCTGGCGCGCTCTTGCTTTAGTGCTTCGGGAATGCCCTTCACCGCCTCACCAATAACGAAAAGATTGCGCAATACCGCATCTATTCTCATACTATCATCAGCAAACTCCTGGAAAGAAACCCCTTCAAGGTAACGCTCGATCTTGTCTATAGCTTCCAGAATATCTTCAAGATACAGTTTGTGATCACGCGGCATACACTACCTCGGCCATGATGTAGGGGCGCAAACGAGGTTTGATGCTCTTCTCCAATACAAGGTCAA
>JBBQIC010000147.1:0-9637 GCA_038324555.1 Chloroflexia bacterium | reverse complement strand
GCGCATGTCTGTGCCCAACAACTTAGTACCAGTCAAATTGGCTCCAAGTAACCCGGCGTCCTGTAGGCTCGCGCCGGAGAGATCGGCATTGGTTAGGTTCGCTTCGCGCATCCAAGCCGACTTCAAGTTGGCATTACGAAGATCGGTATCACACAAGATAGCTTTGGATAGGCTCGCCTTATATAAATTAACTCCTTGTAGCTTAGCCCCTCGCAAGTTAGCTTCGTATAGTCGTGCAAAATGTAGGTCTGCTCCGCTAAGATCAGCTTCACGTAGGTCGCAATTGTCCAGATTGGCACTTTGTAACTTAGCATTGGCTAGAATAGCTGTTCTAAGATTTGCTCCATGTAAATCAATTGAACTGAAGTCAAGCCCCGATAGGTCCAAACCGCTCAAATCTAGACCTACGAAGTTGGGTCTATCGTTATCTGTTCCCTGCAACAGCCGCCACTCTACGTGCGCCCTTGTCAGGGGTATTTGCTTACTCAAGTGCATTAACCTTCATTGTGGGGCTGAGGACTGGAGGCGTTTGTGCTACCTCAGCCCTCAGCCACAATCGCTCCTATTCTCCCACCGAGGGCAACCCCGCCAGCGCTGCCTGCACCGCGTCAACCGGGTACTCGAAGTCCTCCAGGTCGCCCGCCAGATAGCGGTCGTAGGCGGTGAGGTCGAAGAAGCCGTGGCCGCTCAGGTTGAAGAGGATCGTCTTGCTCTCGCCCGACTCTTTGCAGCGTAGGGCTTCGTCAATGGCGGCGCGGATGGCGTGGGCGGACTCCGGCGCGGGGACAATGCCTTCGCTGTGGGTGAACTCTATCGCCGCCGCGAACACCGGGTTCTGCGGGTATGCCACCGCCTCGATATAGCCGCCCTGTACCAGGTGGCTTATAAGGGGAGCCGCGCCGTGGTAGCGCAAGCCGCCCGCGTGTATCGCCTGCGGGATGAAGCCGTGACCGAGCGTGTGCATCTTCACCATTGGGGCCATACCCACGCTATCGCCAAAGTCGTAGGCGTACGTGCCTCGCGTCAGCGACGGGGCGGCCAACGGCTCGACCGCCAGTATGCGCGTGTTGGGCTTCTTACCTGTAATCTTGTCGGCCACGAAGGGCAGGGCAAGACCGCCGAAGTTGCTCCCGCCACCGAAGCAGCCTATCACCACGTCGGGGTAGGCGTCGGCCATCTCCATCTGCGCCTGCGCTTCCTGGCCGATGACCGTTTGGTGCATCAGCACATGGTTGAGCACGCTGCCGAGCGAGTACTTTGTGTCGTCTCTCGTGGCGGCGTCTTCAACGGCTTCGGAGATGGCGATGCCGAGGCTTCCCGTCGACTCCGGGTCTTTCTCCAGGATGCCGCGCCCCGCGTTCGTCTCGGTGCTGGGGCTGGGGATTACTCGCGCTCCGTATAACTCCATCAGCGAGCGGCGGTAGGGCTTCTGGAAGTACGACACCTTGACCATGTACACCTGGCATTCCAGCCCGAACATGCGGGTCGCCATAGCGAGCGCGCTGCCCCACTGGCCCGCTCCTGTCTCGGTGGCGAGCCGTTTGACCCCTTCTTTCATGCTGTAATACGCCTGCGGGACGGCGGTGTTCGGCTTGTGGCTGCCGACCGGGCTGACGCCCTCGTACTTATAGAAGATACGAGCGGGAGTATCAAGCGCCTTTTCGAGACGGTGGGCGCGGTACAGAGGCGTGGGTCTCCACAGCTTATACACGTCCATCACCTCTTCGGGGATGTCTATATAACGCTCCTGGCTGACCTCCTGCTTGATTATCTCCATCGGAAAGAGCGGTGCGAGGTCGGCGGGGCCGATAGGCTGCCCTGTGCCGGGGTGTAGCACAGCAGGTACGGGCGTAGGCAGATCGGCCTGGATGTTGTACCAGGCGCGGGGCATCTCTGATTCATCGAGAAGAAACTTGGTGCGCGAAGCATCGGGCTTTATTGTATTGACCATTGCAAGGACTCCTTTTACCTGATAGGTTCTCTATTCATCTTGGAGGGTTACATAATAAGCTATCCCTTGTCAATCTGACCCACCTGTGTAGGGGCGCACGGCCGTGCGCCCCAACGGGTTCGACCCTTTCTATTTTCACAGCAGAATGGAATTATAACACCATCCATCCACGCATCAAACTTGACAATAGGACACTCAGACCTTATAATATACATGTACTCAACGACGAGAGCGCATCATGCAGTATAAAGACTATTACAACACATTAGGGGTGAAGCGTAATGCTTCTGAGAAGGAGATAAAATCGGCCTTCCGTAAGCTGGCGCGCAAGCACCACCCTGACGTGAACCCTAACAACAAAGAGGCTGAAGCTAAGTTCAAAGAGATAAGCGAAGCCTACGACGTACTGAGCGACTCGGAAAAGCGCAAGAAATACGACCAGTTTGGCGCGGACTGGGAGCGATACCAGCAGGCTTCAGGTGGTCCCGGCGACTTCGACTTCAGCAAGTACGCAGAGAACGTCGGTGGCGCCAACGGCGGCGGCAACTTCTCTACGGGCTTCGGCGGCGCGGGCGATGCAGACTTCTCGGACTTCTTCGAGATGCTCTTCCCCCGATCTGGGGGCGGCAGCGGGCGCAACCCTTACTACAGTGGGGGCCGCGCAACCACCATACCGCGCAAGGGCGAGGACTACGAGCAAGAGGTTGACGTAACGCTGGAAGAGGCGTTCTCCGGCGGCCAGCGAGTGCTGCAAATGGAAGTGCCCGACGCATGTCCTACCTGCAACGGCAGTGGTCGCACCGGCAACAAAATATGTCCAACCTGCCAGGGCGCGGGGACCGTACATCGCATGAAACGTCTTGAAGTGAAGATACCGCCAGGAGTGCACACAGGTTCGCGGGTGCGCATAGCGGGCGAAGGCGGACAGGGTACGGGTGGTGGCGGCAAAGGCGACCTATATCTGAGGGTGCGCGTACTGCCAAACAACCGCTTCGACAGGAAAGGCGACGACATCTACACAGACGTGACAACATCGCTTTATACCGCAGTACTGGGCGGCGAGGTAGAAGTGCCGACCGTCAAGGGGACCAAATTGGCGCTGAAAATCCCCCAGGCCACGCAGAACGGGCGCACTTTTCGCCTGACCGGACAGGGTATGCCCAACCTGAAGAACCCGCAGAAGCGGGGAGACCTCTTCGCCAGAATAGAAGTGCAACTTCCCTCCGAGTTGAGCGACGAAGAAAAGAAACACTTTAGCGAGTTGCAACGTATATACAGTGAGCGTGAGGGAGGCAAGACCTATGCGGGTCAATCCTGAGCGTCCCCTACGTAAAGGCGAGTCCGCCCACGCCGAGGCCCACCGCCGAGGTTACGCCCACATCCACCAGGAAGATCAGCCGCGCTATGTGATAAGCGTCGCGGCGGAGATGCTGGGGGTGCATCCACAGACTCTACGCCTCTACGAACGAGAGGGTCTGGTCGAACCCAAGCGCACCGTCGGCAAGATACGTCTTTACTCAGAGCGGGATATAGAAAAGATACGCTTTGTAATGCGGCTCACGCAGGACCTGGGCGTAAATCTCGCGGGTGCGGAAGCTATACTCTACATGCGCGAACGTATGATACAATTACATCAAGAAATGGAGAGCATCCGCAGGCAGATGGAAGCCGAAATGGCCGAACTGAGGCGCGAACTGGATATAGACGAAACGTGATGCGTGAATACTCAGCATAGCAGGATATTTCACAGCACGTGGAAAAAGCATAAAGTATCACTTCTTCAAGCTATACTCTAGCGACGGAGAAGAACCGAAATCCCCACAAATAAAACAATCCATCGTCAATCGTCCTTCGTCCATCGTCAAAATAACAGAAATGGAAGTATAAAAACTATGTCAATGAACAAATTTACAGAACGAGCACAGGAAGCTTTGCAGCGCGCACAGCAGATCATGTATGCCAAGCAGCATACTCAGTTGGACGTGGAGCATGTGTTCCTCGCGCTTTTGCAGCAGCGCAATAGTCTGCCCGCGCAGATAATCACTAAGGCGGGTGGCGACGTGCCCACTATGACACGTCGGCTGGAGAGCGCGCTGAATAACATGCAGACATATAGCACGGGCCGGGGTACCGCTACGGGATATATCACCTTGCGCGCTAATCGCGTCTTGCAGGGCGCGGCGGAAGAGGCGGAGCGTCTTAACGACGAGTTTATCTCGACAGAGCACATCTTGTTGGCCGTCTCTAATGAGCGTGGCGGCGCGTCAGGCAGAATCTTGCAGGAAGCGGGCATAGACCAGGAGAAGATATACGCTGCGCTGCGTGAGATAAGAGGCGACCGCCGGGTAACCGACGCTAACCCTGAAGAGCGATATGAGGCCCTGAACCGCTTTAGCCACGACCTGACCAAGATGGCTCAGGAGAACATGCTCGACCCGATGATTGGCCGCGCTGACGAGACCCGCAGGGTGATGCAGGTGCTCTTGCGCCGCACCAAGAACAACCCCGTACTGATAGGAGAGCCGGGCGTCGGCAAGACCGCCATCGTGGAGGGTCTGGCCCAGATGATTGCTTCCGGCGACGTGCCTGAGATGCTCAAGGGCAAGCGCGTGCTGGCTCTCGATCTGCCGGCCATGGTCGCAGGCTCCAAGTTCAGGGGCGAGTTTGAGGAGCGCCTCAAGACTGTCATGGAAGAGGTCAAGCAGGCCCATAAAGAGATAATCTTGTTTATAGACGAGCTTCACACCGTCGTGGGCGCGGGCGCAGCCGAGGGCGCGCTGGACGCTGGCAACATACTCAAGCCCGCGCTGGCGCGTGGCGACTTGCAGTGCATCGGCGCGACCACCCTGAACGAGTACCGCAGGATAGAGAAGGACCAGGCTCTCGAGCGCCGTTTCGCTCCTATCTTTGTGGACCAGCCATCGGTCGAGGAAGCTGTTGAAATCCTGCGCGGCCTCAAGCCACGTTATGAAGAGCACCACAACTTGCATATTACCGACGAAGCAGTGGTGTCCGCCGTCCACCTGTCCACTCGCTACATAGCCGACCGCTTCCTGCCCGACAAGGCTATAGACCTGATGGACGAAGCCGCCTCTAAGGTCAGGCTGGAAATCTTTAACCTGCCGGAAGACCTGCGAGAAATGCAGGGCAGACTCACCGAGATGGGCCAGCAGATGGAAGAAGCCTCGGCTCAGGAGGAATACGCCGAAGCCGCGGAAATCAAGCAGGAAAAGCTGACCCTCGAAAAAGAATACGAAGCTAAACGCACCGAGTGGTTCAAGTCCAACGACCTGGACGAGAGCGTGGACGAGGACGACGTGGCAGACGTGGTAGCTCGATGGACGGGCATACCGGTGAAGCGCATGGTGCAGGAGGAGATGACCCGCTTGCTCGACATGGAGCAGGAACTGCACAAGCGCGTGGTGGGCCAGCAAGAGGCCATCGAAGCCGTGTCGGACGCCATACGCCGCGCTCGCTCAGGCTTGCGCGACCCCAATAAGCCGATGGGTTCGTTCATCTTTGTCGGGCCTACGGGCGTCGGCAAAACCGAGCTTGCGAAGGCCCTGGCCGAGTACATGTTCGACGACGAGAACGCTATCG
The DNA here is from genome assembly GCA_038324555.1 of Chloroflexia bacterium. Taxonomy (GTDB): domain Bacteria; phylum Chloroflexota; class Chloroflexia; order QHBQ01; family JADMIH01; genus JADMIH01. The sequence goes on along the minus strand of JBBQIC010000147.1, from coordinate 4,086 downwards.
TGCGCGTAGACATGAGCGAATACGGTGAGCGCCACACGGTCGCCCGCATGATCGGCTCGCCCCCCGGCTACGTCGGCTACGACGAGGGCGGTCAGTTGACCGAGTCGGTGCGCCGCAGACCTTACCAGGTGGTACTCTTTGACGAAATCGAGAAGGCCCACCCGGAGGTGTTCAACGCGTTACTGCAAGTGCTGGACGACGGACGCCTGACAGACGGGCATGGCCGCACGGTGGACTTCCGCAATACGCTCATTATCATGACCTCGAACGTCGGTACGGAGTTCTTGCCCAAGCATCAGGGCTTTGGCTTTAAGCCGAAAGGCTTCGATGATACTGACGTCGCGGACGTGCAGAAGCGGGTGGACGAGGCTCTGAAGACCACTTTCAGGCCGGAGTTTATCAACCGTATAGATGACATAATCGTCTTCCGCCACCTGACTATGGATGAGTTGACCCAGATTGTGGACTTGCAGGTAGCAGAACTGGCGAGCAGGTTGGCGACAAGCGGCATGAGCCTGAGATTAGAGCAGGGTGCTAAGGAGCATCTGGCCGAGGACGGTTATGACCGCACTTTTGGCGCACGGCCTTTGCGCAGGGCAATCCAGCGTGAGCTTGAAACCCCTCTGAGCAAGCGACTGCTGAAAGGCGACACCAGGGCGGGCCAGATGATAGTTGTAGGCTACAACCCCGAAGACGGCATAACCTTTGAGGTTGAGGAGGCCGCTCCCGTGGCGGCGCAGCCCTCGGTTGTCGAAGCTTAGGGCAATAAACGTTCTGATCAAAATGAAAAGAGGCCGTTTGGCGGCCTCTTTTCATTTTGATCAACATCTGATAATTATCCCCAATTGCAGTTCTGCATAGGCGTAGATATTACACGAACCATTTCTTTCCTCCTTCGCCGCCGTTTCGGCGACTGTGACTGTAACTGTGATTGAATATATCCCTCCACGTTCGTAACCAGATTATCCTCCTTATTGTCCCCAATAGTCGCTACTCCAATTCACCGAACCCCAGTTCACGGAACCCCAGTTCACGCTGCTCCAATTCACGGAACCCCAGTTTACGCTGCCCCAGTTTACGGAGTTCCAGGCGGGGGGAGTGGCGCCGGTCCACAGCATGTGGCTGGCAACTGTGCCCGTATTGGCGGCTGTGGTCGTGGTGCCGTGAACGGCTGCGTATACGTCCAGGTAGCCCGCGCCTGCTCTTGTGGAATCATAGCCGGACCAGTTGGCATTCGCCGTCGCCTTGAGGCGGTACTTCACCTGATCAGGATTCAGGTTAGGCTCGTCTTGCAGCAAGAGGGCCACCGCGCCCGCCACCATTGGGGCTGCCATTGACGTGCCGGACATTCGGAAGTAGTTGCTGTTTATCCGGTTCGAGGGATGGAGCGCGCTGATCGTCAGCGAGTTGTTCTGGGGGAGCAGGCTGCCGATGTTGGTGCCCGGAGCTACCAGATCGGGTTTGACAGCGCCGGTCTCGGTTACACCATAGGCCGAGAATGGGGCGACCGTGTCGTCGCTGAGGTTGATCGTCCCCTGGTCGTTCGACGCGCCGACCGTTATCACAAACGGGTCATTGGCGGGCGCATAGAGTGTGTTTGTGCCGTTGTTGCCCGCTGAGACCACCACTACTATGCCGTTGAACCACAGCACTTCGGCGGCGGCGTCCAGGGGACTGGTGTTGTAAGGCTCCGGCGTGCCAGCGTTGAGCGACATATTGACCACGCGGATGTTGTAGCGGGTCTTGTTCTGGAGTACCCACTGCAACCCGCCTACCACGTCCGACTCGGTTGACATGCCTAGGTCGTCGCTAACGCGCACGTTGATCATATTGGTCTTGGGGGCTACGCCCATGTACCCGCCGGACGAGTGTTTACCGTCGTCGCCGATAATGCCCGCTACAAAGGTGCCGTGCCCATAGGCATCCATCGAGGTATGGTAGCTGGTGTTGAAGTTGGCGCTGGCGGTGACGCGCTTATCAAGGTCTTTTGTCTTGAAGATGCCGCTATCCACCACCGCGACCCCGACGCCCTGGCCCTGTAGATAGCTGGGGCCTTCGTTCCACACATCTGTTGCGCGGATTTCACGGTTGAAGGAGGTAACCAGCCTGCTGGTGTCAATCCCGCCACGCGGGAACGATGTAGGGGTGGTGCCGCCGGTCGTGTCCGTGCCTGTGGAGCTAGTGACGCGCAGGCCGACCGCGTCGTAGTAAACATAGTTGCCACTGCCGAGTCTGCTCTGATCGAGGGTCAACTGTAGGTTGTTGTCGAAGTCGGCCCATTGCCAGGGGCGGCTGCTTGTAATGTCTATGTAGATCGTGCCAGCGTTGGCGGCCCCGACATATGGGTTGAAGATCTGAGGATTGAAGAGAACATTTGATCCACTTACTCCACCTGCCGATACCGTTAGCCTGGGGAAATAAGCTGTCGGAGCGCTAATCTGCGCAGGCACGTATGCCCGGAGCGCCACTTCAACCCTGGTTATGACGTTGCTAGGGTTTTTCTCAGCTGGGAATCCTCCGAAGGATGTAGAGACGTTGCTGCCGTAGCCATAGGTGGCATTAGCCCCATTCGGAGAGTCGACCATGGCGTCCTGATTATTGAACCCCCTTGTCGGCGTTACAGCTAGGTTGGAGCTATAGTTGCCCGTGTAGTTGTCTTGACCGAGACCTGTACCGCCCGCGATCACATAGGACCTGAAGTTTTCGGGTGTTGCCGAGTAATCGCTATTGTGGTACTGGCTGGCGTTGCTGCTATCGCAGGGCTTGACGCCTAGCGCATTGTAGTCGCTATTGAAGCTGGAGTAAACGGCAGCTCCCCATCTCCATGTGTTGATGGAGACGCCCGATGTATCGGTCGTAAAGCGGCCCGACCAGGTCACGGGGTTGATGCTGCCCGGTAGGTTTGCCGGAGCGCGGAACATCAAAGCCGTAAGAAACACGTAACCATTGGCGAGACTGGTAGGGAATGTATTATTCCATACGCCGTTGACCGTATCGAAGGTGGCGGTCGCGGTAGTCGCCGTGGGGCTAAAGGTAAGGGTAGCGGCAGGCACGTTCAGGTTGTAGGTTGAACCGCTTGCGGTGAACTGGACCGTTGAGTTGTCGAAGTTGACAGTGGTCGGAGCGCCCGATGCGATCCCGGTCACCTTGACGTAGCTATTGAACCAGACGTACTTGCCTGATTGTATGGCTGTGCTGTTAAAGTTGTACGCTATTGAACCTGATGCCACAGTGCCCAGGTCGGTAGCCCAGGTGGTAAACACCTCGGTGTTCGTGGACTGTGCGACCGCCGCGTCCAACGAAACCCAACGCACGCCATCTGCTTTGGCCAGTTCGGGTACTGCTTTGGCGGGTAGTTGAGCCGCGAAGGCGTTTATGATGCTCAGGTTCTTGGTGACAGTTCCGCCTAACCTGGCCACAAGGCTCTCAGGATTCCCATTTGAAGCCTGCTTCTGCACAATAACTCCCACCCTGGACTCAGGGTGTTGGGCCGCCATTTGCAGCAGGATAGGCTGGACCCGAGCAGCTGCGTTTGCTATAGGCGCACTCGCAACCAGTGGCAGCACTAGCGCCAACAAGAGCAAGAAGCGCAAAGGCTTAGCGGTTCTCAGGCTTTCAACTAATAGATCAGTCATCTATATTGTTTCCCCCTCTCTGTGCTTACGCACGTTTGTACTGGTATCCCATAGTGTATCTTGGGTATGTAAAATACTCTCGATCAACTTCATCTATGGCTATCTTACTGTGGAACGGTGGGAGAGGCTATTACTGAATAGAAGTATAGTGGCTAGTACCTTGGTCCCTGGTACTGTGGTACTACTACGTGCGTGTGAAAGCCATGTAATCAAGAACAGGAGGGCCAGCGAATAGCTGGCCCTCCTGTTCTTGATTATCGGCGCGCCCTCTGCTCGACTTTGTACAATTTTGCGCCATAACAGATTACAGGCACACGCTCAGGGATGAGAGTTTTTCAACACTTTATAAACATCACGCTCAGAGGGGGATGTTTATAAAGTCCCAGGCGTGGGCGCGAGGGTGTTGTAGCTCATGCGCAACCCCGATTGTAAAATTGTACAAAGTCGAGCT
>JBBQIC010000146.1:0-9721 GCA_038324555.1 Chloroflexia bacterium | reverse complement strand
CCGTAATGTTGGGTAGGGGCGCACGGCCGTGCGCCCCTTCACGATCACCCCTCACCCTACTTACTCGGTGTAGCCTTCACAGCGTCCTTGTCGGTCCAAACGCTGTCCGGGAGGGCCTCGTATTGCGTGGCGTCAGTGTAGTCCTTGACGTGGGTTGAGACTATGTCAATCGTCTGGCTTTCCCCGTACTTCAGGTTCACTACAGCGCCGGAGCCTCCGCCCACAATTGTTTGCTTGCCGTTTTCTATGTTATAGAAGAGCACCCTCACACCGCCACTGTACAGGTTGGCTTCGACCAGGTTGCTCGTGCCTGCGGGTTGGTTTGGGTCCGGCACTTTGACGTTGTTCGTCACCTTGAGGGTGACTGTAACGGTACTAAGCTGGTAGCTGCTCTTACCGGCAATCGTTTCCGTTCCTTCGGCCTCGTGGCTTGGCTTGCCTACCTTTTCCACTTTTAAGCCGTTAGCGTATTGCGTGCCGGGGGTTGCCGTGCGGCTGTCGTACCACTCCTGGGCGACGGTCCTGCTTGCGTCATTGGACTTGGGAGGCCAGGAGCCGGAGAGAGCAAGTCCCATTACCCCCACGGCGACCACGAACAAGAAGGCGGCGATTCCTATTGTCGTTGGGCTGAGACGCCTTCGGCGCGCACGATGGTCACGAGGCTGACCGGCGTTGCGGTTAGAACTATCTTTAACAGCCTGTCCGGATGCGGTCTGCAATTTAGACTCCTCCCCTATGGAAGTTTTGAGTTCTGAATTATGGGTTTTGAGCTATTCTTCGAGACGTAAAACCCAAAAGCGTCTAGCACCCAGAACTTGCTATATACTGGGGTCGCTAATTGTGTGTATTATATCACCCCATGTGTAGGTGGGCAAGCGGTGGGGAGACGAAAGATAAGGCTGTGTCAAAGTCGCATATCCGACGATGGACGATAGACGATAGACGATGGACGATAGACGATAGACGATGGACGATAGACGATAGACGATAGACGATGGACGATAGACGATGGACGATGGAACAGGCATCGTCTATCGTCTATCGTCTATCGTCCATCGTCTATCGTCTATCGTCCATCGTCCGTCCCCTCGTTCGACAAAGCCTCTCCCCTCTGGTACAATTGTATGTTGATACACTTTGGATTGGCTTATTATAAAGAGGGGATACAGCCTTATGGCAAAAGGCGCTAGGGGCGTGAATTTACGGCAGAGGCTCGCCCAGGAGAGCGGCACGATACGTAAGGACTGGGGCGGGCGCATTCCCGTGGCCCTCGTCTATCCGAACACCTATTATGTTGCGATGTCGTCGCTTGGCTTCCAGACCATTTACAAGATGTTCAACGAACAGCCTGATGTGGTCTGCGAGCGCGCCTTTCTGCCTGACACCGATTATAGAATAGAGTGGCCGCGCAATAGGTCTCGCCCTGATATGGAGATCGTTGGGCTGGAGTCCGGGCGACCTCTGAAAGATTACGCGGTCGTAGCGTTTTCAGTCTCCTACGAACTGGACTATTTCCACATTTTGCAGCTTCTCCGTATGTCGGGCATCCCCATCTTCGCCCGTGACCGCGACGAGAGCCACCCGATCATAATCGCGGGCGGCGCGTGCATCATTGACAATCCCGAACCAATCGCGCCGTTCCTGGACATAGCGGTGGTCGGCGAGGGCGAAGCGTTGCTCCCTCCTTTCATAGACGAGTTGAGAGCACACGGGTCCGACGACCGCGAATCGCTGCTCAGGGCGTGCGCTATGCACCCTGGCCTATATGTGCCTGCCTTCTATGACGTTGACTATCTCTCAGATGGGCGGTTCGCGGCTATCAGGCCAAACAGCCGTCACCCCGACCCCGAAAACGCTCTACCCATAGTCAAGCAGCGAGTCCGCAACGTCAACGCATTTGAGACCACCTCCGTCATATTGACCCAGGATACGGAGTTTGGCTCGTCCTACCTGATCGAAGTGGCGCGCGGTTGCGCTCGTGGCTGCCGTTTCTGCCTGGCGTCTTATGGCTTCATGCCCCAGCGCGAACGCACACTCGAAAGCGTGGTCGAGCAGGCGCGCAACGGCCTCAAGCACCGCGACAAGATAGGGCTGATGGGCGCTTCGGTTTCGGACTACCACGCGATTGACGAGCTAGTGACCGAGATACGACGGATGGGGGGCAAGGTCTCGCTCGCTTCCATGCGCGCCGACTCCATTTCGCCCGCGATCCTGACGGCCCTCATAGGCGGCGGGGCGCGCACGATAACCTTCGCGCCGGAGGGCGGCTCCCAACGGATGCGCGACGTTATCAACAAGAACCTGACAGAAGACCAAATTTTAGACTGTGTAGACCTGGTGGGCAAGCACGGGGGGCAGGCAATCAAGCTCTATTTCATGATTGGCTTGCCGGGCGAGGAGACGGCTGACGTTGAGGCCATCGCAAAGCTGGCCCTTGACAGCAAAGCTCGACTGGGCAAATACGTGCCTGGGGCTGAAGTCCAGGGCAGCATCACGCCTCATGTGCCCAAAAGCCACACGCCGTTCCAGTGGGCCGAGCAGTACCCGCTACAGGTCATAGAGGAGCGTGCCCGCTACCTCGCCAAGACTTTGAGGCAGAAGGGCCTGGTGTTCAAGATCGATTCGCCGAGGTGGTTGCGCGTGCAGGGCGTGCTTTCGCGTGGCGACCGCCGCATGGCCGAGGTAATAGCTCGCGTCGAAGACGTAAATTACAACCAGTGGACGCGCGCTCTAACGGACACGGGCCTCACCGAGGAGTTCTACACCCGCGCCAGGCCGCTGGACGAACTGTTCCCCTGGTCGCACATTGAAGAGGGTGTATCCAACCGCGCCCTGGAAAAACAGTGGCAAAAAGCCACAAGTGAAGATCCAGGTTACGGCAAGCCCATCCAACGCTCCGGCGTGCGCCCAATGATCACTTTGCAGCAAGTATAAGCGGCAATAAAAATCAAAAAGCCTAATCGCGCCGCGATTAGGCTTTTTGATTTTTATTGCTTTAGCTACCGCTGTCCTTGTGGTGATCTATATTCTTGTAAGCGTTGATAAACTTCTTGATCTTTGCCTCATCGAAGCTGTCGAGGCGCAGGATGCGTCTCCAGGCCGTCAGCACGATCTTGTGGTCCAGTCCTGGATAGGGTGACAGGAGCACATGATTGTCATATTGGGTGGCGGTATCCTGCGCGTGGTCCGAATAGCTCGTCGTAAGATCGCCCAGACGAGTAACGATAGTCTTATCGAGGTCCGGCTGATAATTTATAACCACGCCCGCGTCTTCAAGCGCGTGTACCTGTAACTCTTTGCGTATCGGCGCGGTATATACACCCCATCGTGGCACCTTTGGAACGTGCGGCCCAGAAGTAGGCGGGTCGGTGGTGTATGCCGCATGAACGTCATCCACAGTAGTAAGGTGCGGGCTACTCTGTTGAGGCACCAACTCTCCGGCAGTATCCCTCAGTTCTTGCTGTTGCTGCTGGGTGACTAACAGCCACGCCATGCCGATTCCTAGTACGACAAGTAAGGTCGTAATGATGCCGATATTCCGGAACCGAATCGTTCGCTGGCGGCGCGTAGCGATGACGGCAGCTTGCTTTTGCCTCTCAGTCAGGGCCTGCTTCCTGGCCTCCTGAGCCGCTTGTATCTGCGGGTTAGCGGCTACGTTCATGGTAGCGGCCAGCCTTGCATTCTTTGTTTTTTGTCCTCCGCTCTTAGCGGGAGGGGTCTTTGTTCCTGGTTTACTGCTCAACTTTGTTACCTTTCCTCTTTTCTTGTTTTATTTGTATTCTCATGGGATTGTACCCAGATTCACGATGCCGCTGTCGCCCGTGTCAACGACGTAAACCGTGCCATTCGCGTCTACGTAGATGCCTGTGGGGTTCTTTAGGGTGACATTGCCCTGTTTGTTCTTCTGGCCCAGCAGTTGGCCCGTCGGGCTGAACTTGAGGACTGTGTTACCCGTTGGCGCGGTAGCATATACATTGCCCACTCCGTCTACCGCCAAAAATGGCTCCAGGTAGGGGCCTGCGCCCCACCCGTTGTCCGGTATGGGCCACTGGGCCGCCGGTTTGCCGTCCTTGTCGAACTTCTGGATGCGGTGGTTGTTGGTGTCAGCCACGTAGACGTTGCCCGCCTTGTCAATCGCGAGGCCGACAGGCTCGTTCATCTCACCCGGCTTGTCGAACGGGTAGTCCGGCCCCTTCTTCGTGGGAGACTGGCCGCTGTCTATATGTCTGATCTCGTTGCCGTCGGTGTCGAAGACGAGCACGCGCTTGTTGCCCGTGTCGGTCACATATATATTGCCGTCCGGCCCGAAGGCGAGGCCGCGCGGCCCGAAGAACTTCCTGTCCACATTCGTATCGCTTGCAGCGCCTTCATCACTCAGGTTGATGTATCCGCCCCAGGTCTGCACGAACTTGCCATCCCTATCGAACTTCTGGATACGGTGGTTCCAGGTATCGGCTACGTAAATGTAACCCTCTTTATCAACCGTAAGCCCGCTTGGTCCCGTGCCCGTAGCGTCGTCGGATATGGGGTTGAACTGGCTGTCGCCGTCGCCCTTGCTTCCCCACATCGTGACGAACTTGCCGCCCTTGTCGAACTTCTCGACCCGCAGGTTCTCAGCGTCGGTGACGTAGAAGTTGCCGTCCGCGTCGCGTGTTATGCTTCGTGGCAGGTTGAACTGCCCGCGATTAGCGCCCGCGCCTTTCATATCGAAGAGACCTACGGGCGGAGCCTTCAGGTCTGGGGTAGGCTGCTGCGGCTTGCTGCTGGCCTGCGTAGCTTGTGGCTGTTGCTGTGGCGATGTGCTGCCAGCCTTGACTGTGGCATTCGGGTCTATCCCGCCGCGCGCCGATGCGGGAGGTACTTTATATATAACCGTGTTGTTAGGTGGGTCGCCGGACTTGTAGGCTTCTGTCAAGCCTATCTGCTTGTAGAAAGTCTCGGCCTCTGGTGTTATATGCTCGTCTGCTTGCGGTCCAAACACGCCTGACTGTCCACGTTCGACCGCGCCGACGAAGATGTAGTCCACTTTGTACTTATCGAGCAGAGTATAGAATGTCTGTGTGGTGAACGGATTGCCGGAGGCGTCTTTACCCTGGTATATGGAGTTCACGTCCTTGCGGCGCGGCCCTAGCTCACCGAGCAAGTCGGGCTGTCCTCCCCGCCACTGGCTCTCGTGGCCGTCCCAGGAGAGGATTGTGGGCACACCCGTAAAGGATGATACCCGGCCCGCTTGGCCCTCCATGTTGTACTCGGCGTGGCAGCACTCAACCACTACATCATTGCCGGTGCCGTTCTCTTTTAGCCATTGCAGTGCCTTGTAGTCATCCGGCGCGCTGTTGGCTATATGGGTCATGCCGTCGAGGCCTCGTATGCTGGCGTTCGTACCGATTTTGTTCAGAGGTCCGTATATAGAGTACATTAGGCCCGACAGCATTAGCAGTGTGAACACAGTTATCCAGGGTATCGCGGCTATCATCTGGACTACAGCCCCCATCGAACGTTGCCCTTGCACGACTGCCGCGCGCCCCTTGCTTGTCACCGTCTGCTTGTTCTCGTTTAGAGCGCCGTGTATGAGGTAGATGGCGCGCCACAGGCCATATCCAGCAGCCAGACTCCACAACACCCACATCTGATAGTAGAACTTAAAGAGGGTGTTCATGCGGTCACTGAATACGTCGCGCAGGTAAACGAACTCGACGCCCAGGCCGATTATGGCGGCAATGGCGAACATAGTCAGCGCAACGTTGCGCTCAATGCGCCCAGGTTCGACCACTATGAGCGCGATGGCGATAGCTATCAACGGCGCCAACAGCAGCAAAATGGGGGACTTAAGGAAAATATCGAGTACGTAAGCGGGCACGATTATGGCCGCTATGATTATGCCCAGTTTTTTGAGGTCTCGTCTGTCTGCGCCTTCTCCACTCTCCCGTAGCTGGCTGCGGATGTAAGCCGTAAGCTCGTAGAGGAGCCAGCCTATCAATGCCACCAGGAAGATGCCGAAGATGACCAGGAAGCCCAGTATAGTCTTGTCGTTGTCATTGAAGGCTATCAGGCCGCCCAGCTTCGAGATGATTGTGCCGAGAATAGGGATTTTGGCTATGTTGGCAGGTATTTCCGCCGGAGAACTGCCCACCAGCGACTTGAACGTCAACTGGAACGGGAGGAACGCCAGCAGGCTGAAGACCACTATCACCACCGAATTGAGCAGCCACGACAGGAACCTGCTGCCCGCGCTTGGACTATCTTTACGGCCCGCAGGCGTGATATAAGGCAAACCGAGGCATGCCAGCAGTATAATCAGGTAGGTGGGATAGTCCCAAGTATTAGCGGTGTAAAGCGCGCCTATGACGACGCTAATGATTATCATTGGCAGCCAGAAGCTTATGCCGTTGCGCCAATCTGTAGAGCGCAATATCTTGCGCCGCGACACCGCGTATGCCGCGCTCAACGCCAGCAGTACGAGCGGCAGCGCCATCACATGAGGGTGCATGTCGGCTAACAGGAACGAGAACGCTGGGAACTCGTTGATGGTCTCGTTACCAGCCTTCGTCTTCTGCGGAGCCTGTCCGGGGACCTGGGTGGTCTTGTAGTCACGTATGATACGCGACGGGTTCCACCAGTTGAAGCTCTGTATAGTCTGGCAATTGAAGCAGAATTTCCAGCCGTTGCCCACCATGTCGTTGCCTGCGTCCTTCGTGGCAAACATAGTGGTGAGATTGCCCATCGCCACCACCATCAGCGCGGCGAGCACCGCGTAGATATATGGCGAGAGATAGAAGGGCAGTTTCACTTCTTGCGCGTCCTGCATACCCGTGGACTCGGAAAGCGGTCTATTGTTGCGTGTGCGCCCATTAGACGCCCCGTCCTGCTTGCCGCGCCCGTTACCACCAGCCTCGACGACGGGATGCCTGGCTTTTTCCACTACAGCCGTCGGCGTTTGTGCGACCGCCGCGACTTGCGCCGTAGCCTGCCCTGTACGAGCGCGCCTGCTCGGCAGCGTAGGTTGAGCTTTGGGTGTTTCCGTTCCGTCGGAGACGGCCTCCAGTATTTCCCGCTCTCTCTGCTTGTTGCGCGGTGGCCCCGCATCCTCTGTGTCCACGGCGAAGGCGCGCCTCTGCGTTGCGCGGCGTGCAACCGTGCCCAGTATCAGGTTGTAAACGAAGCCGAACGACCCCAGCGCGGTGAGCGCGAGCAGTGTGCAATTAGCGAGGTTGAAGCCGACTTCCGTGCGTACTCCGCTAAGGCTACTCAACCCTGCTATGAGCACGTAACCGAAATAGTAATAGTTTATACTGTGCCCGGACAGCCACATGTCGTTGGGTGGGAAAGCACTGCTCTTTAATATGGAGTTCATGAAGCCGAAGTCCATGAACTTCTCGGTGGCCCAGATGTCAGGGTTGGAGCCATACGACTTGAAGAGCGCCCAGACGCCAAAGATCAGCGCGAAGAGCACCTCAGCGGTGATAATATACCGAATGAAGCGCGGCGTCCGGTAACGCGCTCCCAACTCCTGTAGCAGCGAACGGCCATTCCTGAAGAGGAGCCACGCCGACACCCCCGCCACAACGAGCAGGCACAGTAGGAGCGAGAGGCGTCCAAAAGGCAGCGCCCTTATCATCGCCAGCGTATATGCCAGCCAGCCGACCAACAGCAGCCCCAATATCTTGGACGCCGCGTATCCACGGTCGGGCAGTGGCCGGAGCACAACCGCGGCCACCGGCAGGGCTACCAGCCCCAATATTTCAAGTGTCAACCACCAGATAAAAGTATCTGCCATCTATTTAAGTATGCTCCTCACCAGAGTAGGGAGAGGGAATAGGGTGAGGGAATAGTTCTTATTCTACTCCCTCACCCTATTCCCTCTCCCTTTTACTTCATATCATTCAATCGTTTCTGCGCATCCTTCGCCCACGGATTATCTTTATCCTGCGCGTGACTGACCGCGTCCTGGAACGACTTTTTCGCGTTCTCTTTGTCGCCCTTGGCCAGATAGACCTCGCCCATGTGCAGGGCCGCTTCGTTGAAGTTGGGGTCCTTCTGGAATGCCGTCTGGAACTCTTTGAGGGCGTCATCGTAGCGATGGCGGTCCACGTAAGCGATGCCTAGCTTGTTATGGGCGGCGGCGTTATCGGGTTCAACGTCGCGTGCGTCCTCCCATGCCTTGAGCGCCTTGTCGACCTGCCCCAACTGCTGGTAAGCGTCGCCCAATTGTTGGCGAACAGCTATATCCTGCGGCCTCAACTTGACCATACCCTCTAGCTCTCCGGCGGCAGCCTGCCAGAAGCTATGATCGCGATACCAATCAACCAGCTTCTGGTGAGCGTCTATATCACCAGGCGCGTTGGCAACAGCCTGCACGAGAGCCTGCAATTCAGGGTTGTCAACGGGTGGCGTTGGTGGTGGGGTGGGCGTGCTGGTGGGCACCGGCGTGAATGAAAGGCCGGGGACCCCCTTGCCCTGTACAGGCGAGCCGACTATCTCCTTGGGCGCTTTCACGACCTGGTAGACCGTCGTGCCCTTTATGCCTTCAGGTACCTTGCTCTTGAACACCACTTTGAGCACGCCAGCTTTGACCAACTGCTCGAATTTTTGCAGCCCATCGCCAGCCCTCAATTGCTCTAGCTGGCCGAGGTAGATGTAGTCTATATCATACTTACTCATGATGGTAAGGGCGACTTGTGGATCGGTGGTACTGAATAGCTGTCTCGCCTGCCCGTCCCTGTCTCCAACCAGCCAGTCATAGCGTTGCTCGCCCTGGTGCAGCCCGCCGACGATCATGGGCAATCCAGTGTAAGACGCAGCCCTCATGCCGCCGTCTCGGTAGTACTCATATGGCCCTTCGGCGATTACATGCAGGCTAGATATGTTATTCTTCATCCACTCGATTGCCTCGCGGTCGTACTTCATCTGGATCGAGGCCCCACCGCTGGAGTTTTCGCCTCCCTGCACACCGTACTGAGCAGTCTTCATAAAGGCCAACCCGTCAAGCGTGCCGATGGGCGGGGGGTTATCAAATCGTTGTGCGACCCTGTTTTCAGTGCCATACTTGGTGAATATAAGCGCCGACGCCATCAATATGGCGAGGAGAGTCAGCCAAATTGAGTGCCCGATATTCCACCTGACGCCCCTGCTGAAACCGACAGCCACGGCTACTATCGCCGCGAATACGACTGATACGCCAACGGTCGCCAGCATAGCCCCTATGACGCCGCCTGCGTTTGGCAGCACGTTACTATTCGCGCTGGTAAAGGAGCCGCTAAAGAGGATGAACCCCAGTATAGCGTTTACTGGCAAGGCGATCAGCGCCGTCAACACCAAAGGCATGGAGTTCCACCCGGCGCTATTCCTGCCCTCGCCGCCATCGCTTACCGCTACCGCCGACAGGGGCGCGGGCTGAACGGGCATCGTTTCAACGGCGGCAACGTCTGGTTCTTGCTGCTCCGGCTCCTGCTCCGGCTCGTGGCCGTCCGGCTGTGCCTGCTGACTATCTTCGGGCGCCCACACCAGCCAGTTATTCAGAGACCCAGTAGTCATCATCGCCGCTGCTTCATCGTAGGATCGCCCTGTATAAGTCGGTTCTGTTGGCGTATTGGCAGATGCCGTTTCCGTGGCCTCGGCCTCTGTCTCGTAAACCGCCGGGACGTATTCCGATGCGATTGGCTCACCGACCGGGGCTTCTTCTGCCATCGAATGGACGACCTGCGACGGCTCCTCAACCTGG
>JBBQIC010000145.1:0-9796 GCA_038324555.1 Chloroflexia bacterium | reverse complement strand
CGTGGTGCCATGGCTTTCTGCCGCATTCGCGGCTACATCTCCACTTTGCGTAAGCACCGTCTTCATGTGTTGAGTGCCCTTGTCCAGCTATTTCGCGGTGCTCCTATCATGCCTGCCAGGGCAGGCTGAGTAGTTACGATTGTTCTACAAAGACGGAGACTTGCTGGAGCAAGACCATATTGTGCCTAAAGCGCAGGGTGGAAAAGACAGCCTCAGCAATCTGCAACTCTTACATCGCCATTGCCATGACAGGAAGACTGCGGCAGATAATGCAAACAGGTTGCCACAGGCCGCAGGCATCTTAGGCATGGTAGGGAGGTACTCATGAAAAGAGCCGATACGCTGAGGAGCCGTGTGAGGTTAGCGTCTCACGCACGGTTTTGCAGACGAGCGGGTCAGGTGACTGGCTCGCTTAGTTTACTCACGTCGAGAAGAACTCGGTATGCATCTACTCCCAACTCAAAACCTGTTCGTCATCGGAAGTGGCGGCCATGATCGAGGGAGTGCTGCGTCATTGCACCGACATGACCGTAGAGAAGAATTTCGTAGACTCTCACGGACAACTAAGGAAGCTTTATTAGGGCAAGGGATTCGCCTTCAGTCACTTATTGGGCTTCCAGTTGATGCCTCGCCTCAAGGGTATCCATGCACAGAAGCTCTATCTGCCGTTCGCGGGAGCGATCAACGGAGCAGAGCGTTACCCTGGTCTGGCGCCTGTTTTGACCAGGCCCATCAACTGGGAGCTGATCCGCCAGCAATATGACCAGATGATCAAGTATGCCACAGCACTGCGTCTGGGGACAGCCGACACGGAGTCGATTCTGCGCCGCTTTGCTCGCAGCAGTGTGCAGCACCCGACCTACGCAGCTCTAGCAGAGTTGGGAAAGGCGGTCAAGACCATCTTTCTGTGCTCATATTTGAGCGACGAGAGGGTGCGTCGAGAGGTACACGTTGGGTTGGAAGTGATCGAGAACTGGAACAGTGCCATCAACTTCATCTTTTATGGGCGCGGTAGCGAGTTGGCGACTAACCGCATCGACGATCAGGAAGTATCAGCGTTGGCAATGCACCTACTGCAAAACGCCCTCATATTCATCAACACGAGAATGATTCAGCATGTTCTGGTAGAAAAGGGCTGGTTAGAACGGATGGAGCCGGAGGATCTGCGGGCACTCACCCCACTTATTTACAACCACGTGAACCCCTACGGCATATTCCGCCTGGATATGGAGCAGCGCCTTTCGCTGATACAAACAGGCAAGACTGGCAAGACTGACGGGATTGA
This sequence comes from Chloroflexia bacterium, assembly GCA_038324555.1. Classification (GTDB taxonomy): domain Bacteria; phylum Chloroflexota; class Chloroflexia; order QHBQ01; family JADMIH01; genus JADMIH01. The sequence goes on along the minus strand of JBBQIC010000145.1, from coordinate 8,511 downwards.
TGAGAACGATGAGAACAATGAGGAGGCCGCTGGATGAGCGAAACGACGAGCAAGACGATGAGCGACAGACAAACCCCACCAGAGCACCGGATCCCACCCAGGCAGATGGCATGTGAATTGGCCAAGCAACTGAGGTGTGTACATCCGGACTACGATTACTTGAAGCAAGTGTTCCGCTACCTGCGGGCAGACCTGGAGATTGAGATTCCGCGCACGCCGAAGCGACTACCCCATGTACCTAGCGAAGAGGAGATCAGGCGCTACTATCAGGTGGTGTGGCAATCGCGCAACTTCGGCAATATGGTACTGATCAAGACACTGCTGTACACGGGTGCGCGAGTGAGCGAATTGGTCCATATTCGCCTTGCCGATGTGGACCTTGACCGTTGCCCGATCAAGGTGGTGCAGGGCAAGGGAAGCAAGGATCGGGTCGTGCCCTTCCCTGCTACCTTCAAAGAAACGCTTGGCATGCACATGGAGCGGATGAGAGAGAAAGGCGCTGTCCACCTGTTCGAGTCGTCATGGAAGAAGCGGTACAGTGACCGGGGTGTGCGCCGAATGCTGGAGCGTTACGCTGAAGCGGCGGGGTTGGAGCGCAACGTCTCGCCACACCAACTTCGACACTTCCTGCTAACGTGGCTGAAGAAGCAGGGGATCGACGACGCGCTGATCCAGCCGTACTCGGGACATGCCAGTAGACAATCGTTGGAAATCTACTCGCGGTTAGCAATCGGGGAAGCGCAACGAGAATACGATCAGGTGATCGGACGGTTTCCAGTCTAAGGTAAGTTCTTCCGGGGGCTTCTCTCAGACTTGAGTCTCCTTCTATCAAGATACTTTGCCCTTGATGACAGCTTCGCTCATTTTACCCCCCCTAGGATTTCAGAACGTCGGAAGAGTGGGCCATATTCCATTTCTATGTCCTATTTTTACACGTATCATGTTCATATGCGACTATATATGAGCCCGCACACTATATCTGGCGCGGTCAATCAGGGTCGGTTGATCATAGGAACACCGCACGACCGCGCCGCGAAGCGCGCTATTGACACTTGACTGTATGAATTGTCGGCTACCCACACATCATTCGATGTCGCCGCGATGCTTTCGGACATGTTGGTTGGTCCTCTCTTGGAGTTCGGGCCGACGATTGCGCTCCATTGTGTGCCATCCCAGTGTGCAACAAGCGCCCTGGCACCAATTCGACTACCGTCACTACCGTCGCTATCGCCTATTGCCCAGATGTCGTCAACCTTCGTAGGGGCTGCGATTGCCCGCAAGTCGAATCCTGTCGTGTCGAGAGCCGGGTCATGCACAGTGGCCCAACTCCTCCCGTCCCAATGGATGATCGCAGCACCGCCCACAGCCCAAACGTTGTTCTTGGACAGTGCCACCACATCAGCGAGGCCACTCCCGGCTATACTTGTGTTACGTGTCCACGCCTTGCCGTCCCAATGTAAGGCAAGCGCAAACTCCTGGCCTCCAGTAGCCCCCACCGCCCAAATGTCGTCACCAGACACCGCCGATATGCCATTGTACGTGACATTCTTGTCCTGCTCTCCGGTAGGACTGGGTGCATGTGTCCACGTCTTGCCGTCCCAATGTAAGAGTAGTGTTTTTCCGTTGTATACGCTCCCATCCGTATAATTTCCCATTGCCCAAGCGTCGTTCTTGGAGAGCGCAACTACGGCGGTGAGATAGTCGTAAGTGGCGGGTCCGGCGCGGGGACTTGGCACCTGTGTCCATGTCTTGCCGTCCCAGCGCAGCACGAGACTCAAGCTCTCGTCGCCATCGTAGTAGTCGCTGTAGCGGCCAACGGCCCACACGTCATTCGCAGCCGTGCCTGCGACCGCGTACAGGTCGCTGTCTCCAGCGCGGTCCGGGTGAGGGCTGGCAATGCGGGTCCACTTCTTACCGTCCCAGTGCGCAGTCAGTGTCTTCCCATCAGCCACGCCTACAGCCCAGATGTCGTTGGCCGCGATCAATAAGAACCGCCGAATCCGGCTCTCCCTGCCGAACTCCGGGTAAGAGGCCACGCTCCATGTCCCGCAAACCGGCTTCGGGGTTGGCCTTCCCTGCAGCCAGGTGGCAGTAATGGTTGGCGTGCTAGTCGGAATTGGTGTGATCGTGAAGGACTGGGTAGCCGAGGGCCGTGGCGTCTTCGTTGGCAAGGCAGCGGGTGTGCCCGTCACGCAGGGCACGTTGCCGTAACGCACGATGACGCTAAGGCCCTTTTGGTTGGAGCGGAAAGTTGGCCCGCCCACCGCCCAAAGTTCGGTTGGCGAGACAGCAGCTAGCCCAAGCAGCATGCCGTCCATATATTCGCCATATGCGTCTCTGGGCGTGGAGGCCATTCGCCAGGTCTTGCCGTCCCAATGTTCCGCGAACATTCCGGAAGGATTACCTGTAGCCCATACGTCGTTAGCTGACAGAGCGACCACGCCGGTAAGCCCGCTGCCGTTACCCCCTCCCAGGGTTGCGTCCGGCACAACATTCCACGCTTTGCCGTCCCAATGCAACAGCAGCGTATAGTCGCTTTCCGGGTCCGGTGCGTTGTGGTCACCAACGACCCAGACGTCGTCGCGCGAGATAGCATCTACAGCCGCCAGCCAGTTGTTCCACCCGACATTAGGACTGGACACTTGGCTCCAAACCTGGCCGTTCCAATGCAATATCAATGTCCTATTCTTGAAAGTATTGATCCCCGTATCCCAGGCTGCGTAGTAACCTACGGCCCAAATGTCATTCTGGGATGACGCTGCTACTGCCTTGAGCGCGCTGCTTTCGTTGCTGACCTTGGGCGTGGTAACTACCTTCCAGGCGTTGGCGTCCCAGTGCATAATGAGCGTTCGAGTTGGGCAAGGAGGCGCATCCTGGCAAGTTTCTGAGTAATACCCAACAGCCCACACATCATCATGAGAAATAGCCGTTATTGATTGGAGGTCATTGTCCTCACTACCGGCGTCCGGGCTTGACACAACTTTCCAGGTGTTGCCGTCCCAGTGCATCGTGAGCGTTTTACCTGGACGGATTCCATCCGAACCCACTACCCATACATCGTTGGGCGACAGCGCGGCGACAGCATGTAGCTCGTTATCTACTGAATCCACGTTGGGACTTGGCACGCGGCTCCAACTCTTGCCATCCCAGTGGGTAATAAGCGTCTTGGCCGGATTGTCGTTCGTATGACCAACAGCCCACACGTCGTTGGCCGAAATCGCCGTGACCGCGTTCAACGGTCCCCACTCCTGGTCGGAAACCACGCGCCATATCAGTCCACAGTCCGCAGCCACAGGCGATTGAGCGGCGGGTGGATTAACCGTGCCCCTTGGAGCCGCAGTCGGTAAACCCTGGGTTGTGGCGGCTGGAAGTGGCGTATTCACTGATTTGCCAGGAGGTGTTGGACAGCCTGCGCTTGTGTAGTGCATGACAAAGGTCAGCGACTGGTCGTCAATGACGCGGCTGGTGCCCACCACCCACAGTTCGCCTCCGGGAGTGGCTGCGATGCTGTTGAGTTCGCCCAACTGTTGTTTGTAGGGCGCGCCGTTGATGTCCTTGGCTTCGGTCTGCCGGTTAGGGCTTGGCACGATCATCCAGCTCTTGCCGTCCCAGTGCAAAGTGAGGCTGTTGTCTGCATCGCTCCCTCCTGGCCTATGAGTGATATAGCTGCCTACTCCCCATGCATCGTCTTTGGAGATTGCGACCACCGACGACAGCCTGTATAGCCCCTGGCTCTCCTCCGGCAACTGGGAAATGGGCAACGCTACCTTGGCCCAACGCGCGCCATCCCAATACAGCATCTGGGTTTTGCTTGACCCCTCGCCGAAGTATCCGCCTAACGCCCACGCCGAGTCTTTTGAAGCGGCTGCCAGCTTGCTGACATAGTTCATACCGCTTGGGATCGCAACTTCTGCCCAGGCTTGGCTGTCCCAATGGAAGATGAACGGCGTTGACTCTACCTGCCCCGGTAGTCGTGCCTGCCCCGAAGACTCTACCGGCCCCTGATTAGGATCGCTGGCAAGGTACGTTCCAGACACCCATACATCGTCGCCGGAAACCGCCGCCAGCCCCGTCAGTTCATTGTTGTACGCGCCCGGGTTAGGGCTTGGGACCTGCGTCCATGCTTTGCCGTCCCAATGTAGCACAAGCGTCTTGGAAGCGTCTGACTTGGAATTGCCGCCGTACACGCCGACGGCCCAAGTGTCGTTCGCCGAAACCACTGCTACCTCGCGTAAACGGTTGCTTTCCTGCCCGATGTCCGGGCTGGTCACAATCTTCCAACTCTTGCCGTCCCAGTGCAGCACCAGCGTCTGCGCAGGCAACGTGGAAGAGAAATCGCTGTCAATCTGCGCGCTGTCGTCGCCATAATAGCCAACGGCCCACACATCGTCCCTGGATACCGCTGCCACACCCAGAAGGCGATTGTTGTGTGTGCCCACGTTAGGACTTGGTATGACCTTCCAACTTTTGCCGTCCCAGTGCTCGATCAGCGTCTGACGCACGCCTGGAACCCCCCTGGTATCGCTGAACTTCGTCGTGCCCGTATAGTGGGTTCCCACCGCCCATACATCGTCGTTAGACACCGCCGCAACCGCTTGCAACTCATTCCCAACGTCGACATTGGGGCTGTCAACAATGCTCCACCCGCCGCACGGCTGCTGGGTCGCCGCCGAAGGGGGCGTGTCGGTAGCAGTTGGCGACGGTCCCATTCGCACGCCCCACAACTCGACCTTCTCACCCGCCGCGAAGGCCAGCACCGGCTCGGTTGGCGACCACGCCATCGGGGTAAGGAACGCCTGCGTTGGCCGCCTGTTGAGATTATCTTTCGTAATTGTCGCCAGGGTGCGCAATTCCTTGCCGCTAGTGGAATCCCACAACTTGATCGTCCCATCATATAGTTCGTAGTTTTTCGATGCGCGAACCAGCGCGCTGGCGATGAGATTGCCATCGGCTGACCAGCCTATTGCGTGGCTAAACGGCATGTAGTCGCTGGTGTCCACTATAAGGACGCGCGGGGGTTTGCCCGTTGTCGGCCACAGCTTGATAACGTTGTCGCCAATCGTGGCGATTGTACGTCCGTCGGGCGACCACGCCATGCCGGAAATATTTGTGCGTGCGTAGTCCGGCGCGCTTGTGGGTATTGGCGTGCTTGAAGGTGTAAGCAGCAGTTTGACATCCAACGTGCCCACAGGTGGTGGCACTGGAGTAAGAGTTGGCGCTACATCTTCTGTTAGTGCAGAAATTTTCCCCGTAGTAGGATCGAGCAGGAGGATAAAGTAGCCGCTGCTGAATATCAGCGTTTGCCCATCAGGCGACCAGGCCAATTGCGTCTCCGGCTTCACGTCAACATCGCTGATTGTGCGCATAAGATTGGCGGAGTGCGAGTCCCATAGTTTGATAGAGCTTTGCCCGAGTTGATCACCAGACGTTGCGAGCGTCGCAATAATATTGCCCTTTGGAGACCAGACGATTTGGGTTACCCGTTCTACGCCTCCGTTCGGCTCGCCACCAATAATAGGATCGGCCAGGCTCGCTATTACTTGTCCTGTGATAGGATCCAATATTGCGGCCAGGTCACCTTCTCGGCTCACCGCAAGACCAGTCCCATCAGGTGACCACGCCATGCTGTTTATCCCTATCCCGTCCACCGGGAAGTTGCGCAGGAACCGGCCCGCGCTTGCGTCCCAGAAAGCCAGCGTGCTCGCATCCGCAACGGCAAGCGTGTGCCCATCGGGCGACCACGCCATCATAGACACCTGGCCTGTATCTAACGTGCGCAACTGCACAAGCGATGAAGCCAATCGCAGGCTATCGGGCGCGGGCGGCACAGCCTGCACTACAGTAGGACTGCCATGCGCAGCTAATCCAGCCACAGCCGTAGCGATCATGTTTGCCCCGCTAATATCGGTGCGCGTCTTGAACATGAACACCAACCCAAGGAAGAGCGCAACTACAAGCCCGGCACCCGCGAGGCCAAGCGTCACCGAGGCCAACCGACCAGCCCACTGGCCGCGCCACGCCGCCATGCTTCGCCTCAACTGCCCCGATGTCGCTCTCGGTGCGCTCTGCAACTTCTGAGCTTGGTGGGCAGATTGAGCCTTGGTAGCGCCCAACCGTGCCTGTTGCGCAGAATCGCTCTCCTGATACAAATCGCGCTTCAGCCGCTCCAACAATTGGGTGCGGTAGCCTTCGTCTGGCTGCGGAGCCGCCCGGGCGACTACCGCGCAGAAGCTATGCAGCAACTCCGCGTCTGCCTGCTCGCCATCGCCACCTGCGACAACCTCATCTATTCGGTCGAGCAGTTCACGGTCGTGCCTGCTAAGTTCGCGCTCGTTCATCGCCTATCTCCGTTCGTGATCGCCTCTTCAAGATATATTTTGTGCAACTCTTCTATCCCCCGGCACAGGTGCGAAGCCACCGTGCGCTGGTCTACTCCCAGCACTGATGCGATCGCGCAAGCGGGTACTGCTGACCGCATGAAGGACCCAATGGGGCCACAGGCGGCGGCCATCCGCGTCATCAAAAACACGGAAGACCCACTTTCATCTGAGCATGTCCAGGCGCTACAGGAGCACGCTTTATAGGCTTCCATTGAGGGAACATGATCGCGTGCTATGTCTCAAGTCCTTGTTCCTAAAGAAAGGTTATAAAGCTCTTTTGATTAGATACACATGGTATTTGAGAGGTTTCGGATAACGTTGTGCTGTGTAATGCTCGTACCAACTGTAGATTATGGTCCAGATACCGATAGGCGGCCTTCTTTATCGCGTATTTCGACCTTGTCGTTACTGGCAGCCACAGACACGCTAATTGCATTCCTCGCAGGATTGTCACTCGATAGATCTCTGTTCCAAACATCGATGCCGCTGCCCTCACTTGTCGCCCACAGTTCAATGGTGGAGACTTTTGAATTAATCATGATACCACCAGTGTCTTCAGACTCATAACCAGATAGTATCACTGCACCTGTTGCTTCAGTGTTGTCGATTTCTAAGCGCGCGCCCTTGTTCCCGACAGATAAGTAACCGAGTAGTTGGCCTGCATCATTACGAATAGCCAGAAATCCCCCATCCGCCTGTGCTCCGAGACTTGCTACCTGTTGACCTTGCCGGTTAAATACACGTATTTCATTTACGAACGGTTTCTCTCGCCGTCCATATGCCTCGAACACCAGGTTGTTTTCGTCGTCAACAACACGAAAAGGTGCTCGAACTGTCGTGCCAGGCTCTCGACTTGGCAAGATAGCAGCCCGTAAGAGTGCAATTGTTTCCTCTGCTTGAGTCAACCGCCGCTCCAATTGATCTATTCCATTATCCATAGATTTCCCCTTTCTCACTCTCACCTAGGCGTCATATTTATACCAGATAGCCGCCTGAGATCCAAGTACACTGGTCTGATCAATCTGAATTAAGACTAGGTTCTGTACAGAACGCGTAACCTATTGCAAAGCAGACCGTACCAATCAATAGCAAGCCCACAGCTTATCTGCGCCGTATTCTTATCTCCGTTATTCTAGCATTAAACTCATCTAGATAGTTGCCAGGGCTGTGTTGCAGCAACTGAAGTTCATCGTCACGAAGACGCATTGATGCAAGATGAGTACCCTCTCTAAACGGCCAGCCCAAATGCGGCGGACACGAACCGCAGCTGGCTCCTAATATCTCCCTTAGTTGTGCCCTGTACTTGTCCTTTCCTAAGTTGGTTAGTTGCTTCGTATCCTTGCAGTGTTCGCCATGTTGTGTCGAATGACCAGAAGCCCATTCCTGGATTTACCCGGCGTTTTATAAATCGATGATCTTGCTCGATCAGGTTATTCAGATACTGGATTGGCCGCAATTCACAACTGGGAGCCAGAGTGCCTTTCTTCTTCAGTTTCTTGACCGCTTTGGGGTAGGAGGGATTCTTGTCTACGTTGATCACACGTGGAGGAACCGTATGCCTGGCACGTAAGGCTTTACGGAAGAAGCGCTTGGCTGCAGTTCCGTCCCTTGTAGGGCTGAGCATGAATTCTAGGGTGGTCCCGTCCGAATCTACAGCCCTTGTACAGGTACATCCAAGTACCCTTCACTCTGATGTACGTTTCATCCACTCGCCACGAGTCATTCGTTTGTTTTAGCTTGGCGCGGCAACGCTTTTCAAGGATGGGCGCATATCGTTGAACCCAGCGGTATATGGTGGTGTGGTCTACGGAGAGGCCACGTTCCGACATCATCTCTTCTAAGGGATTTTCCGCAAATAAATTGACAAGTATAAGAAAGAGATGCTAGACTTGTCAGCATGGAGAGGGTATCAAGGCTATCAATTGAGCAAGAATATGAGCAGATGCGGACAACGCTGAATGAGAAGCAATGGACTTGGAAGGCTATCTGGCAACAGAGGCAAAACGACTAGGAAGCGTTAGTGAAGTGGCACGAGCGGCAGGAGTTTCAGTGAACACGGTGAAGCGAGGTCTCAATGAAGTGGAGAAAGGAGACAGCTATCGGCCAGGAGAGCGAATCCGTATGCCAGGAG
>JBBQIC010000144.1:0-9836 GCA_038324555.1 Chloroflexia bacterium | reverse complement strand
TTCCTGAATAACATGTTTCCCCTCCCTGAGACTAAATTAGAATAAATCGCGTAGTACGCCTGTGAGAAGTAGCCTGATTGGCTTGACAACCCACGGCGCGAATCGGTAGATGTAATGTATGGTAGAGTTGGGACTCCTGGTAAGCCGACTCAGCATAATGCCAATTAAGGTGAACTGTCAATATGACTTTTTTCCTTTTTCACCTGGGACTTTTATATACTCCAGCATAGTAAATGTTCAGCATATAACCAACTTGACAATCACCGCCACTATCGTTTAGCATTACGTCCGTCGCTTCCGCGCCACGCGGAAGCGGGGTAGGAACGGACTTGTTTTCTTGGATGACGACAATCACGCAGCAAGAGCAGGCGGAAGAGGCATGAAAGCGATCATCGCGGTTGTGCAGGGCCAGGATACGGGCAAGGTCGGTCAGGCTCTGCGGCAAAAGGGTATAACCTTCACGACGATAGACAGCACAGGAGGCTTTCTGCGCGAGCGTAACGTCACGTTCCTGATAGGAGTGGCCGACGAAAACTTCGAGACCGTAATGGACCTGCTGTCGGCCAACAGCCATACGCGCAGCGAATATGTCTCCTCTTATCCCTCGGCATTCGACCCGGCGGAATTTTACATGCCTCGCCCCATAGAAGTCCAGGTAGGCGGCGCGACCGTCTGGGTGCTTGATGTGGAACGGTACGAGCCACTGTGAGAAGTTTTGAGTTTTGAGTGATGTATAATAGAATATAAGCGGCCCTTGCTCACGCTCTGGCCGCTTCACTTTGAATTGAAATTAGGGTGGGGAGGAGCGCATGTTGCTGTGTTCACATGAACACCCGATTGAGGGTGACAACTCCCCACGGCTAAAGCCGGGGGCTTCTAGGCCGAAGCCAGACGTTGTTGCCCCAACGTCAAAATTACACGACTAGCGTTTAGATCGCGCTCTATATGCAAATTACAACAAGGACAATCGAATATCCGGTCTGCGAGACCCAAACGGCTACCCTGAGAAAGACGATGCCCACACGCGCTACAGGTCTGACTGGTATAGGCGGGGTTCACAGCAACATATTTGCGGGCGGCGCATTCTGCCTTCCACGCAATCATACTGCGAAACCCCCTCCACGCCGCGTCTGCTATAGACTTATCCAGGGAGTGATTATGGAGCATTCGGTTGACTTCCAAATCTTCAACCGCTATCAATCCAAAGCGGTTGACTATCCTACGGCTATGTTGGTGCGAGAAATCGTCCCTACGCCACGCTGTTCGTTCATGCACACGGGCTACTACTTTGCGCCTCTTGGCCCTCTGTGGAGTACCCTTTTCCTCTTTGGAGAGCAAGCGTTGAGCCTTAGCAAGGGCCTTTTGCTCAGTGCGAAAGAAGCGTGGACTTTCAATGCTGTCGCCATTAGACAGAGTAGCAAAGGTTTTGAGGCCAACGTCTATCCCTACTTGTTCATCAGAAGTTGGCAAAGCGGTAGGTTGCCACTCACACGATATAGTGGCGTACCATTTGCCCGTGCTACTCTTACGGATACACACGGTTTTTGGAGCGCCTTCAAGTGGGCGGTGCAATATCACCTTGACTGGGCCAACTTTGGACAGGTGAAGGATGTTACCAGCAAGATTACACCCAGATGGCGCTTGTGGATAGCACATGGAGTCGTATCGGCCCTTGCCTCTAAAGCGTGGGTAGCCTACTTCTTTCTCACCAGACTTCACCCGTCGAAAGAAGGCTTTGAAAGCAAGGTCTATCCGAACGGCAACATTCTGCAATACCTGGCTGTGAACAGTCCGGAGCGAAGTGCGTTCGCACTTTATAGCAGGCAGCAAAGCGTGTTGGTCGTACAGCGACAGCGTTTGACCCTCTTGCTCATAGGCGTCCTTGCGCTGGGCAAGCAAGAAGTTGTACAGAAAGCGGCACTGCTCAAGCATATGGTTCATCGTCGTTGCTTGGCGGCGAGTAGGCAATATCCTGTACCGAAAGGTTTTACGCATTACCCAAGTATAGCACAGAGTAGGGCTTTAGGAACCTTGAAGTAGGACTTTCAACTGACCTACTTCGTAAATGTGGCTGTATTCCCTACGCTTTAGCTAGGGGCATTAGCCACGGTGAAAGCTGGTAAATAATGCAAGAGTTTTTGAACGGAAGCGGCGGTAATATTATCAGGGTCTTGCTGGCTTGTGGAGGAGCTTATCTGGCGGCCCTCTACTTCGCCACTATCATCTGGACGTACAGAGACATTACAGCACGCACCAGGGACGTGGTATCCATAGCCCTGGGGCTTATACTCGTTATAGTCCTCCCCTTCATGGGCATACTACCTTACCTCGTCCTGAGACCGAAAGATACTCTCTCCGAAGCCTACGAACGCTCGCTTGAAGAGGAATATCTGTTGCAAGACATCGAAGACGCCGAAATATGCCCCGCCTGCAAGCGCCGCGTGTCGCCCGACTTCCTCTACTGCCCCCACTGCCGCACCAAACTACGAGACGAATGCGAAAACTGCGGTCGCCCCGTCAGCGTGCGCTGGGCAGCCTGTCCCTACTGCGGGAAAGCGTAGGGAATAGGGTGAGGGAATAGTTCTTATCCTACTCCCTCACCCTACTCCCTCACCCTATTCAGCGAAACAAAATCACTCCCACCCGTGTATATCTAAGTAGAGACCGCCGGTTCTGCCCGCCAGGCGGCACGAATGGTATGAATTCATGCCCGGCCTCTCAGCCCTGGACGATCTTGATGATGACGCTTTAGTGCAGCGCACGCTGGACGGTAATAACCGCGCCTTCGAGGCGCTGGTCAGGCGTTACCAGGCGCGTGTTATAGCAATATGCGCCCCGATCGCCGGGGATTATGAACAGGCTGCCGATCTCGCGCAGGAAGCGTTCGTGAGCGCATATACGAGCCTCCGGCGCTACCAAACGGGACGTAGTTTTTTCGCCTGGCTCTATCGAATAGCAGTGAACGCATCATTGAACTATCGCCGCCGCAAGGAGCCGTCGCAACTCCCCGGCGAGGCAGGTGAACAGGCTTTGTTGAGCACGCCGGACAGCGGTCCAACGCCAGACGAGCAGCTTGAGCAGGCTGAATTAGCGCGGCAGGTGCAGGAAGGCATCAGCCAGCTGCCACCCGACTACGCCGCCGTTCTGGCCTTGCGATATGGAGCCGACCTGGACTACGAGGCAATCGCCGACACGCTCAACGTGCCTGTGGGAACCGTCAAGACCAGGATATTCCGGGCTAAAGCCATGCTGCGTGCGCTGCTGGAACCGTTACGAGAGGAGGAGGCGTTATGAATAACCAAACTATACAGGACCACCCCTCCGATGAGCAGTTAGCCAACTGGCTGGACTCTCCCGACGATATGCCACCCGGCGAAATAGCTGCCGTGAAGTATCACATGGAGTCGTGCCACAGGTGTGAGATACGCCTGAAACAATTGAGTATGGTTGAAACTGGGCTGCAAGCCTTGCGTAGCATAAACCCCGTGCCGACGGTGCAGTTCGAGACGCGAGTCATGGACGCGCTGCCTGTAGGTCTTTACACCCATCCCGCCGCAGCCTGGGTGCGCGGGCAGATAGCGGCGCTGGGTTTCTTCGTTTCAGGACTTGTCGCGCTGATTATATCGGGTGACGCGCTGGCAGTAGCCGTCCAGTGGTGGCAGGACGCCAACACCTGGCTCGGTAACGCCAGTCTCGATGATACAACATGGCTCGGCAATTCGCCTGGCGGCGCGTTAGAGTCGCACCTCGGCCTGCTGCCTGGGGCTATATTGCTGGGGATAGGCGCGATGCTGGCGCTGATCAGCACGTTACGCACTACCAGCAGCAGTAGCGGCGCACCGGTATACGTAGGGAGTTAGCGTGACGACGAGGACCCGTGCTTTGGTAATGCTGGTTATTCTAATGGCTGTGGCCCTGGCTATATCCGCCCTTGTGAGCGTAGTAGCGCCCGCCGAGTGGAACAACTGGCTACCAGTGCCCAGGCCGGGCTTCCCACCACCCAGCGGCGGTCGCTTCGCAGGCAACGACCAGAGGTTTGAGGTAACTCCCGGCGTGACGCCCCAGTCCGTCGTGACCCCCGGCCCCACACCAGCATCTAATGAGCGTTCTCGCCAGGGGCGTGGTGGAGGCTTCCGGGCCATTGAGTTGCTGGGCGCTACTCTAACAGGCTTCACGGGACAGGTGGCCGGGTTACTTTTGCTGCTGGCCGCAGGCGCTTTGGCCTTTTATGCCATGCCCAGGCGTATCGGGCGCATGGCGGTCACGCTAGAAGGTGGAAACAATAGCCTGGTGCGCGCGGTCCTGGCGGGGCTGGCAGGCTACATCATCTTGGCCGTGCTGGGCGTGCTGCTGGCTGTCTCGGCGCTAGAGGGGCTTACAGTGCTGCTGCTGGTATTGCTGCTCTACCTTACGGCGCTGATCGCGATCACGATCATCAGCCTGCCGTTGGGCCGAATGGTCAGCAGGCGCTTCGGCTTATCGGCGCAACCGCCAATAGTTAATCTGCTGGCAGGGCTGCTCGTAATCTTTATCGTAGGTTCGATACCGTTCATAGGCACATTAGCGTTGATATTGCTCGCTATAGCCGGTTTCGGCGCAATAGTGCAGACCCGTGCAGGCAGCGAGCGCGGTTGGGATTTTGATTTGGACGATTTGGAGTATTAGGGAATAGGGTGAGGGAATAGGGTGAGGGAATACGGATAAGAACTACTCCCTCACCCTATTCCCTCACCCTACACACAAGGAGAACAATCAATGAGTAGACTATTCAAGAACAAGCTGACAATAGCCATCCTGGCTGTGGTGGTTCTCGGCGCGCTGGTGTTCGTCGGCATGTCAATGTCGGCGAGGGCCGCCACCCCAGCCAGGCAAGCAACCCAGGTAACCAGGGGGGACATACAGGCGACCGTGCTGTCCAGCGCGGCTCTGCAACCCGCCAGCGACCTGTCCCTCACCTTCGGCGCTGCGGGCACTATCGCCTCCATCGCGGTCAAGCCGGGCGACCATGTTACCAAAGGGCAGGCGCTCGCCACGCTCGATACGAGCGACCTGGAATTGGCCGTGACACAGGCGCAGGCTAACCTCGGTTCAGCCCAGGCCAAACTGGAGTCGGTGAAGGCGGGCGCGGCAACCAAAGACATCGCCAACGCACAGGATACCCTGCGCGCGGCCCAGGCCAAGCTCGACGCCCTGCATCAAGGCCCGACCACGGGCGACCTCGCCACCGCGCAAGCCGCCCTGGTCTCGGCCCAGGCCAAACTTGCAAGCGTGAAGGCTGGCGCCACGACCCTGGATTTGGCTAACGCCCAGTCGGCCCTCAAGGCTGCGCAGGCCAAGATGGACACTCTCAAGACTGGGGCGACCACGGGCGACCTCACTACCGCCGAAGCCAACCTGACTTCAGCCAAAGCCAAGCTCAACACTCTCAAGGCAGGACTTACGACCGCGCAACGAAGCGCGGCCCAACTCAAAGTTACGCAGGCGCAGACCAGCCTCAACAAAACAACGTCCTCCGCTTCGGTGGCGAAGCAGCAGGCGGAGATCGCCCTCGACCAGGCTGATCACGGGTTGAAGAACGCCCAGGACAAGTACTTCGCGGTCGCTGCCGATGCACTTGATGCAAACGGCAACCTTATCACTGACTTCCCCCTCAGCTTGAAGGGCAAATACAAAGACCTGGCCGACCTTACGAGCCAGTACAACACCGCCTATCGCGCCTTACAAGACGCCGAAGACAGCTACAAGAAAGCTCAACTCTCGCTGGACGACGCCCGCAGACAGGAAGTGCAGAGCGTCACGGCGGCACAGGCCCAGCTTGACGACGCCAAAATGCAGTTGGCGGACTTGCAGTCAGGCCCTACAACCTCTGATCTCTCTGCGGCCCAGTCAGCCGTTGATCAGGCCCAAAATAGTCTCGACAAGCTGAAGGCCCCGCCCACCGCGTCTGATCTCGCTACGGCACAATCGGCTATTGACCAGGCTCAAAACAACCTGGATAAGCTGAAAGCCGGGCCAACCGACGCCGACGTCAAAGCAGCGCAAGCAAGCGTAGCACAGGCTCAGGCGAACCTGGACAAGCTAAAGGCCCCACCCAGCGCGAGCGATCTGGCATCAGCGCAATCAGCCGCTAACCAGGCGAAGAACAACCTGGACGCACTGAAGGCTGGCTCTACAGCTACAGACCTCGCTACAGCCCAGGCGGCAGTTGAGCAAGCACAGGCCAACCTCGACTCTGCCAAGTTGAAACTAAACAACGCCACTCTCAAAGCGCCGTTTACAGGCATAATAGCCAACGTGCCGGTCACGGTCGGCCAGACCGTTGCCGCTTCGGGCACGGCTGCGACTGTGGTTGAACTGGTAGACAATAGCGCCTTTCACCTTGACATGAATGTGGGTGAGGCGGACGTCAGCAGGATTAAGGTCGGCCAGCCGGTTGACGTGACCTTCGACGCCCTCAGCGGCGAGGTGTACACTGGCACTGTCACCTACGTTTCGCCCAAGGCCGACATAGCACAGGGGGTAGTCACATACCTGGCGACGGTAACTCTTGACCCCAAAGCGGCGGGAGGCAACCTGCGCCCAGGGATGAGCGCCACGGCTTCCGCCATCGTGCAAGAGCGCAGCAACGTGCTGCTGGTTCCCAACCGCGCTATTCACACACAAGGCCGCCAGAAGGTGGTCTCTGTAGTCGGCCCAACCGGCGCGGCCTATGATGTAGCTGTACAGACCGGCATCAGCAACGGTACCTCCACCGAAATAACAAGCGACGGCCTGCAAGAAGGCGACGCCGTTGTAATAAGCACGTCCAGCGCCTCCACAGCCCAACAGAGAGCAGGAGGCGGCCTCATCAACCTCGGTGGTGGTGGCGCGCGAAGAGACCCGTAGCGTGAAACGTGAAACGTGAATTACGGTAATCACGTTTCACGTTTCACGCTTCAAGGAACTGCAATGATACAAATAACCGACCTGACCAAAACATACAACGTCACAGAAGACATAGTTGTCCTCGCGCTGCGTGGGGTGACTTTTACTATCGAGCCTGGGGAACTGGTAGCTATCATGGGGCCTTCGGGGTCTGGTAAGTCTACCCTGATGAACCTGCTTGGGTGCCTTGATAGAGCCACTTCCGGCTCGTACAAGCTGGACGGCGAAGAAGTGTCTACACTCGATGATAACGAACTGGCGATGGCGCGCAACAAGCGTATTGGCTTCGTGTTCCAGATGTTCAACCTGCTGCCCCGCGCTTCGGCCCTGGAAAATGTGGAGTTGCCGATGCTCTACTCTCGCAACGGGGCCAGCGTGCCCAGTACCGACAGGCGCAAGCGGGCAACCGAAGCGTTGGAAGCAGTTGGCCTGGCCGACCGTATGCACCACAGGCCCAACCAGCTATCCGGTGGGCAACAGCAGCGCGTGGCTATCGCTCGCGCCCTGGTCAACCGCCCGACCATCATCCTGGCCGACGAGCCAACAGGCAACCTGGACAGCGCCTCCAGCGAGGAGATCATGGCGATCTTCCAACGCCTCAACAGCGAGCAAGGCATCACCGTAATCTTCGTCACCCACGAGCCCGATATAGCAGCACACACCCGGCGCATACTCCGGATGCGCGACGGCTTACTGGTCGCCGATGAGCGCGTTGAGAGGCCCATTTTAGTTAGGGTGAGGGAATAGGGTGAGGGAGTAGTTCTTATTCCTACTCCCTCACCCTATTCCCTCACCCTATTCAAGAGGTTAGAACCATGAACATGTTAGAATCTTTTCACGTTGCCTGGCGCAGCTTGCGCGGCAACAAGCTGCGCAGCTTCTTGACAATGCTGGGCATCATCATAGGCGTGGCTGCCGTGGTGGCGCTCATGGGCATCGGCCAGGGAGCGCAGCAATCTATTACCAGCCAGATTACCAGCACGGGCACCAATCTGCTAACTATCTTCCCAGGCTCATTCAACCAAGGCGGTGGCGTGCGCTCTGCTGCGGGCAGCGCGCAAACCCTGACGATGGAGGACGCCCAGGCCGTCGCCGATCCAAATAACTGCTCACCATGCGCCCTGGTGGCTCCTGAATATGCGCGTGGCGGGGCCAGCGTCGTGTACGGCTCACAAAACACTGACACGCGGGCAATCGGCGCTACGCCGCAATACGAGCAAGTACGCAACCTGCCCGCGCAGAGTGGAGCGTGGTTCACCAACGCCGACGTTTCAGCCGCGTCTAACGTCGCGGTGCTGGGCAGCAACACAGCAGATACCCTTTTCCAGGGAAGCGATCCTATCGGCCAGACTATCCGGGTCAACCGTCTCTCCTTCAAAGTAGTTGGCGTAATCGCGCCCAAAGGCGGCGTAGGGTTCACCAACCCCGACAACGCGATATACGTGCCGATAACCACTGCCCAGCGCAAACTACTCGGAGGCAGGCAAGCCAACATCGCGGGCCATAGCGTCACCAGCATTTACGTACAGGTAGCCGACGCAAGCCAGATGACTGACGCCCAGGACCAGATTACCAACGTTCTGCGCGAGCGGCACAGGCTGACCACCGCCGACAACGACTTCAGCGTGATAAACCAGGCCGATCTGCTGAACACATTGAGCGGCGTAGTAACCACCCTGACCCTGTTTCTTGGAGCTATCGCGGGCATATCGCTGCTCGTGGGTGGCATCGGCATCATGAACATCATGCTCGTATCGGTCACCGAGCGCACCCGCGAGATAGGCATACGCAAGGCCGTGGGCGCGCAGCAAAGCGATATTCTGCGCCAGTTCTTGATCGAAGCAGTCACGTTGAGCGTGAGTGGCGGGCTAATTGGACTGGGGCTTGGCATGTTGGCCGCCCAACTCGTGACCACGACAGGTGTGCTCACGTCGGTCGTTACGCCTACTGCGGGCCTGCTCGCGGTCGGCTTCTCACTCGCGGTCGGCCTCTTCTTTGGCATCTACCCTGCGCGCCGCGCCGCCAGATTAGACCCAATCGAGGCTCTTAGATATGAATAAAGATCGAAAATCAGCTTTTCAAGCTGATTTTCGATCAAGTATCTTGAATTTGATCAAATATATTTGAAAGGAACAAAAAACCATGAATCGTCTAATGAGTATTATTGGCGGCATCGTAGTTATACTTATCCTGGCGGGCGCTGCCTTCTGGGAGGGCATGAACGTCGGCAAAGCCCAGGCTCAGAGCGACCAAAACGCTTTCTTCGCCAGCCGGGGCATCAACGCTCCAGCAGCAGACGGCGCAGGAGGTGGCGGGTTTGGAGCGGGCGACCCCAGAGACGCAGGCGGCTTAGGTGCTGGTGGCGCGGGCGGTGCGTTCGGCGGGCGAGGAGGCGCAGGCGGCCTGGCTCAGCGAGGCGCGGCGGGCACAATTGACAAGATAGAGGGTAACACTATCACTGTGACAAGCGCTCAAAGCCAAACAGTGACGGTCAACATCACCGATAATACGCCTATCATAAAGACCGACCTGGGCAGCAAGGGCGATCTCAAACCAGGCGCTCGCATCCTGGCAATCGGCACGCGCTCTGGCAGCAACGTAGCAGCTACGGGCATCCAGATTACCGACATGCCCGCAGGCGTGGGCAACATCTTCGGAAACGGCTTCTTCGGCGGTGGTGGAGGAGGTCGAAACCGGGCGACTCCTACGCCAACAAAGTGACGAGTGGCGAGTGACGAGTGACGAGTGGCGAGTGGCGAGTGGCGAGTGACGAGGGGCGAGTGGCGAGTGGCGAGTGACGAGTGGCGAGTGGCGAGTGGCGAGTGGCGAGTGACGAGTGACGAGTGGTTAGGGATCAGGAATTGGAGGCGAAAACTGACCCCTGACCCCTGACCCCTGATCCCTCGTCGCTA
>JBBQIC010000143.1:0-9896 GCA_038324555.1 Chloroflexia bacterium | reverse complement strand
CAGGGTTAGCGCGGTAGCTTTTCCCATTATTGTAAGAACTTGACTTATGGTATAATACGTTGTCTACCAGGCTAAACGACGCGGCAATCGTCCAACCTAGACTGTACGGGATACAATGACCCAAGGGCCTTTCGGGAATCGACTCAGGCTGCGGTTCTCTCTATTCTTTCTCCTCTTCACCACTGCTCTAGCGCCTGATATTGCTATGGCGCAGTCCGAGCAGCATATCTCCACGCGCTACTTCCTTATCTCTTACCCAGGTGGTGAAGAGAAAGCCGCCAACTGGTACGCCGGTTTCGTGGACGATGTAGACACCTCTGTAAGCGAATTGCTGGGCGCGCAGCCTGTAGAGGGCCTGACGATGCGCATCTATGCGACCGAAGCCGAGTACACACAGGCTAACCCCATGGCGGAGATTCACCCAGGCATCCTGGCCCACGCCATCCCTGAGCGTAAAGAAATAGGCGTGGCAGTCGAGCGCCTTCGCCTGGAAGACCCAGGACTTGCCCGCGAGACTTTCCGCCACGAAATGACCCACGTCATCGCGGGCGCGCTGTCCGACCAGAACCTGCCCGTCGGCTTTCAGGAAGGGCTGGCGCAGTACAACGAGCTTTCGACCAGCCGGGGTGAGGAAGTCGTCACGGCGCTGAAAGAGGCGCGGGCTACCGGATCGCAACTGCTCTCCTGGTCGGACCTCAACGACCGCCAGCTTTTCAGATTTCAGTTAGATGTGGCTTACCCTGAGAGCTATTCGGTCATGGCGTTCCTCGCCGACCGCTACGGCATGGGCAAGTACGCAGCCTTTCTATCAGAGTTGCGCCACAACCCCGATTTCAAGAGCGCGCTCAACAGCGCATACGGAAAGAGTATAGAGCAACTCGAAACGGAATGGCGCGATTATCTACCAGGGTTCCTGAAGGACGGCTGGCAGCAAAACCACCTCGCGGAATATGACCTCAACCCCGGTATTGCTCTCTACCAGGTCGGGCACTACGCTGAAGCCAAAGAGCGATTCGTCAGTTCCAAGAACCTGTATACAGACCTGGGCCGAGACGAGCAGGCGAAGAAGGCGGCAGATTATATCGCCAAAGCGGAGAAAGCGCAAGGGGCGGACGATTCGGCAAGTCAGGCGCGCAAGGCCCTCGAAGCGCACGATTACAGCACCGCCCAGCAGAAAGCCAACAAAGCCAGCCAGGATTTCGCGTCCCTGGCTCTAAAGGACGGACAGGGGCACGCAGACGAGATAAGCCAGCTAGCCGAACGCGGCCTCGACGCCCAGGCAACGTTCAAGAGGGCCAGGGATAGCGTGCTTACCCTCAATTTGGGGCAAGCGCGCACACTTGCGCAGCAGGCCGGGCAGTCGTTTGGCGCGCTGGGCGATGATGTTCAGGTGGCCCAGGTCAATAATCTGCTGCGTGATCTGTGGAACTGGCAAAGATACGGCGGCGCTGTGGCGATGGGCGTGGGCATTCTGTCCGTGTTGGCCGCAGCGGTTGGCGTAGTGCGCGTTCGCCGCCGAAGAATGGCGAGCGCGGCGATAACCACCCGCATGAGAGAGGAGAGCGTGTCATGGATGTAGTTCCCCAGGAGGGGTACGGAATGGGAATCGGGAATCGGGAATCGGGAGTCGGGAATGAGTCTTCCAATACCGACTCCCGATTCCCGATTCCCGATTCCCATTCCGTACCTCTTCAACCTCTATTAGAATTCTACCGTCTGCGCGTGCGACGAGAGCGCCGCTTGCGTTACCTGGCCCTGGCGGGTATTGGCGTAGGCGCGCTCTGGTTGGCAACCGCCCTCCTTACCTATGCGGACGCGGCTTCTCCCTGGATGGGGCTTATCTGCCTGGGCGCGACGGCGCTGCTGCCCGGCATGGCCCTGGCGTTGGAGCGCTGGCAGAGGCCCACAATAACCCGCACAGCCGAGATGCTAGACAAGCGCCTGGACAACCGCCAGCGCCTAGTTACGTCAGTAGAACTTTTGTCAGGGTCCGAAGAACAACCACTCGCAGAGATGGCGCACGCGCAGCTTTCGAGCAGCACGGAATTGCTGTCGTCTATAGACGCGGAAGAGCTTTACCCGACGCGCACCCCCTGGCCCGCCTTTTCGTTGGGTGGAGGGTTGCTGCTGGTGGCGTTGGGGCTTTTCCTGCTCAAGGGGGCGCTGGACGGCTTCATTCCCTTACAGGTGGGCAGTCTGCCACCCGACCAGAAGGATTTAGCGGCGCTGGTGTCGCCCACTGCCCAATCCGGACTACCCGAATCGGAGCGCACGCCTCCCGCAGGCGCGAACTCGCAGGGTAGCAACTCGACCAACCCGGCTGACGACGCCCGCAAAGCCGAGGCTTCCCAGCAGGCCCAGAACGCGATTCAGAGGCTCACGAAAGCTTTGGACGAGCAGAGTGTGACACAGCAGGCGGCGGATAGCTTGCGTCAGGGCGATTACGGTGGGGCGGCGCAGAAACTTGGCGACGTAGGCCAACAGAACGACCAGCTTTCCGACGCTGCCAAGCAGGACCTCAGCGACTCGCTTCAGAAAGCCGCCCAGGACTCAGGCTCGACCCCCGATTTGCAGCAAGCCGAGCAGCAGGCAGCGGACGCGCTGGGGAGCGGCGATTACAAGAGCATCGCCGACAGCCTCAAGAACCTCAGCAATGCCCTGCAAAAGACCGCCGGTGACATCATTCCTCAGCAGGAACTTGCCAAGCGATTCCCTGACCAGTCCGGCCAGAACCAGGGCAGCGCCCTCCAAAACGGGCAACAAAGCCAGGAGCAGGGGCAGGGGCAGGGACAAGACGGACAACAAAGCCAGCAAGGAGGCCAGCAGGGTCAGAACGGACAAAATGGGCAAAATGGGCAACAGAGCCAACAAGGACAGGGTAACGGTCAAGGAAAGGGCCAAGGACAAGGCAATACCCAGGCTGGCGCCAAGGATGGAAACACAGGCAGCAGCAGCGGCGGTGAAGGCCACAACAGCCGCGTCACGGGTCCAGCGGACAACACGAAACTGAATGTTGGCAATAACCCCTTCGAGCTAGACGGCAAACCCCGCCCAGGTGACACAAAGCCCGGCGACCCCAACCAGCAACCCGGCCTGACCGTCGAAGGCAACGCCAGTTCCGGCAGCGCCATGGCCCCCTCGCAAGGCGGCCCCTCCAACGCCCAAAGCGAAAGCAACCACCCGCCGGTGGAGCGATGGCCGATCATACAGAGGTATTTTGGTGGGGATAGGTGAGGCGTGAAACGTGAAACGTGAAACGTGATGCGTGATGCGTGATGCGTGAATTACGATAATCACGTTTCACGTTTCACGTTTCACGTTTCACGTTTCACGTTTCACGTTTCACGCTTCACGCTTCAGAAAGGACCACAATGGCAGGAGAAGAAGTACAACGTCTAGTAGCCACACTAGAGAACGAACTGGCAAGTGTCATAGTCGGGCAGCGCGAAGTCGTGCGGGGGGTGCTGACTGCGCTACTGGCGGGCGGGCATGTGCTGTTGGAGGGCGTGCCGGGGCTGGGCAAAACCCTGTTGGTACGCACGCTCGGCGAGTGCCTGGACCTCTCGTACAGCCGCATCCAGTTCACGCCCGACCTGATGCCCGCAGACATCACCGGCACGAACGTGATTGTAGAGACCGACCGCGGAAAGCAGTTCAGCTTCCAGCCTGGGCCGATATTCGCCCACCTCGTTTTGGCCGATGAGATCAACCGTGCCACCCCACGCACGCAATCGGCCATGCTCGAAGCGATGCAGGAGCTTGGGGTCACGGTTGGCGCGCATACTCACCCCCTGGACCCGCCTTTCTTCGTGATGGCTACGCAAAACCCAATAGACCTGCAAGGCACGTACCCCCTGCCAGAGGCGCAACTCGACCGCTTTTTCTTTAAGCTATTGGTCGGCTACCCAAGCCACGACGAACTCAAAGAGATAGCCCGCCGCACCACGAGCAACCAGACGAAGCAAGCTCGTAAGGTGATGGACGCCAATACGCTGGTGAGACTTCAAGGGATGGTGAGAGACGTGCCCGTCGCCGAGCCTGTGCTTGACTACGCCGCCCGTCTTGTCATGGCTACCCACCCGGATGGCGAGGGCGTATCCGCGACGGCAAAGCGTTACGTTCGCTACGGGGCCAGCCCGCGCGCTATCCAGACGCTCATCCTGGCGGGGAAGGTCAACGCCGTGCTGTCAAACCGCTATAATGTCGCCATTGACGACCTGCGGCGCATAGCCCTACCCGCCCTGCGACATCGCCTGGTGCTCAACGTCGAAGCCCAACTGCAAAACATTGACGCCGACACCGTCCTGCGCCAAACCATAGAAGAGGTCCGCGAGTGAGGAATGGATTTTGGATTGCGGATTTCAGATTGCGGATTGCGGATTATTACCGCTATTGGTTCCGCAATCCGCAATCCGCAATCCAAAATCGTGATGGGTTGGTAGTAGACGGCGGCCTCCTCAGCAAGTTGGACAGGCTGTCGCTCGTGATAGGGCGAGACCTGATAAGCGGCCTGATGGGTGAGCACCGCGCCCAACGCCGCACATCAGGTATCGAGTTCGTTGATTACCGCCCCTACAGCCCTGGAGACGACCTGCGCAGCGTTGACTGGAACGCCTACGCCCGCCTGGGCGCGCTCTACGTGCGCCAGGACCAGGCCGAACACGACACCGCCCTCTACTTGCTCGTAGATGGCAGCCCCTCCATGGAGTTCGGCCAGCCGACCAAGTTCCTGGCCGCCCGCCGCATAGCCGCCGCCCTGGGTTACATAGCTCTATCTCACCTGGATAACGTGGTCGTTGCCGCGCCAGGAATTGCGGGGTCCAAAGTCCAAAGTCCAAAGTCCAAAGTCCAAGATTTAGCTTCGCCCGTAACGGACTTTGGACCATCTAATCCAAAACTGCTACGAGGTCGAGCAGAGTCCGGCGACCTGTTCCGATACCTGCAAGGGCTAAAGACGGGCAAGGTGGCCTCTTTCGATGGCTTGCTCGCCGGGTGGGGCGTAGGACGCGGCAGAGGGCGAATAGCTGTAATCATTTCGGACTTGCTACTGGATGAATACCAGGACGGAGTGCGACAACTGGCCGCTGCGGGTTTCCAGGTGACACTTTTGCACATGCTCAACCCGGAGGAGATAGACCCTCCGCGCACGGGCGACCTGGAGCTTATAGACAGCGAAACCAACGAAATACGAGAGATCCACCTGGGCGAAGAGGCTTTCGCCCAGTACAAACGAAACCTCAACGCCTGGCTAGAAGAGACCGAAGCCTGGTGCATCAGCCAGGGCGCGGGATACGTGCGAATACACAGCGATTGGGATACCGAGCGCGTGCTGCTCGACATCCTGCGCCGCAGGGGAGTGACGATGTGATGGGGTGAGGGAATAGGGTGAGGGAATAGTCTTTATTCCTACTCCCTCTCCCTATTCCCTCACCCTATTCCCTCACCCTATTCCCTACACGACATGCTTGAACTACTAAACCCCGCCGCCGCATGGTGGCTGCTGCTTGTACCGGCGCTGGTGGCGCTGTACTTGTTGAGGCCCAGGCCACAGCGCAAGGCTGTGTCTAGCCTGCGGCTGTGGCAGGCGCTGCCTGATATTGAGCGACCGAGGGCGAGGCTGCGTCGGCTTCCCAGGTCGCTGTTACTGCTCTTGCAGGCGTTGCTCTTATTGGCGGGGGCGGTTGCCCTGATGCAGCCTGCGTTTTCTTCATCGCTCGGTAAGCGACACCTGGTTATCTTGCTGGACGCTTCGGGCAGTATGCAGGCGTCCGATGGCGCGTCCAGTCGCTTCGAGGAGGCCAAAGCCGAGGCGCGAAAGCTGGTGGCTGGTCTGACCCTTGAAGAACGGGCTACCATCCTGCGGGTGGGCACAGACGTGACCACGCTTTGTTCAGCCTGCACACGACCGGACGCGGAGCAGGCTATCGCTGGCGCTCGTCCTGGCGTGGGGAGGGCCGATCTGTCGTCCGCGCTGGGCGTGGTCGCCGGGTTGGCTACGCACTCGGAGCAGGGCAGGGTTGACGCGGTACTTATATCAGACGGGGCGTTCGACAGCTTGCCCGCCGAAGGCTTGCCATCTTCGCTCCGCTTCGTGCATGTCGGCAAGTCAGCAGACAACCGCGCCATAACAGTGTTGAGCGCGAGGAGGCCACCCGATGGCAGCCAGGGCTACGAAGTATACGGGCGGGTCGAGAACTTTGGCGCGTCAGAGGCCATAATCGAGGTCTCTGCGCTGGCAGATACTGTGCCCCTGGAGACCCACAACCTGACTCTGCCGCCCGGCGGCCACGCCGACCTGATATGGCAAGTTCCGGCAGGTACAGCCCGCTTCACCGCTAACATGAACTCACCCGACGCCCTTGCCGCCGACAACCATACTGTGCTCTTCCTCCCAAAGGACAATCAGTACAAGGTAGTGGTCAACGCCGCGCAGCCCGCGCTCTACCGCCGCGTACTCGAAGGCATACCCGGCATCCAGGTGACAGATAAACAGTCAGACATCGCCCCGGCCTTCACCGTTATAGAGGGGCGATTGCCCGAAACCCTACCGGTGGGGAGCCTGCTACTTGTCAACCCTGATGGGGAGCCGCTACCCTCGCAAGGCGACATAGGGAACGTGCGTCCCTTGTCCGGCGCAGCGGCGCACCCCTTGCTTGACGGCATTGACCTGGGCGCGCTCATCGTACAGAAGGCCCATCGGTACGGCGAGGTCTCCTGGCTCGAACCGTTGGTTCAGTCCGAGGGCGGGCCGCTACTGCTCGCCGGAGAGCGCGACGGCAGGCGCATAGCAATGCTCACCTTCGACCCCGCCGACTCGAACCTGTCCAAGCTGGCTGCCTTCCCACTTCTGATGTCCAACGTCGTGGATTGGCTCTATCCGTTGGCGGGTTCACAGGCGTTGCGACCCGGCGAACGACTCTATCTATCACCCGGCTCTACTGTGGATACCCCCGACGGACGCAACCTCAGCGTTAGCGCGCAGGGTACGTTCGCCGACACGGAGCAACAGGGCCTGTACACAGTGAAAAAGGGTAACGAAACGTTGACCCAATTCGCCGTCAACATGAGCGACGGGCAGGAGTCGGACCTCGCGCCCCGCGCTCACCCTGAACTTGACCGCCAGGATAGCGCAACAGCAGCGCAGGGAGCGACCAGGCAAGAGATGTGGTCGCCGGTGGCAGGGCTTGCCTTGCTGCTGCTCGGCGGGGAATGGGTCTTCTATTGCTGGAAACGAGGACAGGCTTGAACAATAACATCGTGCTACTGCGTCCTGAGGTCCTTTACCTGGCGCTGCTGATATTGCCTCTGCTTTTCCTGACGGCACGGCGGCTGTCCGGCCTCGCACCCGCGCGCAAATGGAGCGCGCTGGCGTTGGAGAGCCTCAGCGCCTTGCTGCTCCTCGGCGCATTGGCCGAACCCGCCTTCCTCAAACCACAGGAAAGATTGAGCCTGGCGCTCGTCCTCGACTCCTCGGCAAGCCTGAGCGAAGCCAGCCGCCAGCAGGCTATCGCCTACGCCAAGAACGTGCTGGCAAGCGCCAACCCCAACCAGCAAGTGCGCTTCGTAGCCGCAGGCGAACAGGCCGTGACGCTCACGCCGGAAGAAGTGGTCAGTGGTCAGTGGTCAGTGGTCAGTGGTAATGGAACTCAAAACTCCACCGACCTGGCGGCGGGATTGCGTCTTGCGGGAAGCCTTGTTGGGGATAGCGGCCCCCGACGGGTGGCGCTGGTCAGCGACGGTTGGGAGACGCAGGGTAAGGCGGCGGACGAGGCTGCGCGGCTCGCAGCTCGCGGCGTGGATTTGCAGGTGGTTGGGCTGGGCGCGTTGGGCAACCCGGAGGTGATAATCGAAGGTCTAACCACGCCGCCTTACGTGCGTATAGGCGACACTATCGCCAGCGAGTTGAGCGTCAGCAGCACGGGCGAGACCACAGCCACCCTGCGCCTCAGCGTGGACGGCTCGCCGCTCTCAACCCGCAGCGTGACGCTCAAACAGGGTGAGAACAGGCTGCCTATCGAACAAAAAGCCGCGACCGAAGGCTTCCACAGCATAAACGCCTCGCTGGACGCGCCCGCCGATACATCGAAGGAAAACAACTCTGCTACCTCTACAGTGGTGGTCAAGCCGCAGCCACACGTTCTGGTGCTCGCGGACCGCCCCGACGAGGCTACGATGCTGGTCAACGCCCTGTCGAACAGCCAGATGAGCGTGGACGTACAAAGTTCCTCCCAGGTGCCCGCGCAAGCAAGCGAATTAGACGCTTACGACAGCATAGTGCTCAACAATGTCGCCGCCACGAGCCTGACGCTCGACCAGCAGCGCACGTTGCAAGAGTACGTGAGGCGCAACGGGCGCGGCCTGGTGGCTGTGGGCGGGCCGACGAGCTACGCAAAGGGTGGATACGCGGATAGCGTGCTCGAGGACGTGTTGCCTGTTCTGTCGCACCCCGCGCCGCGACCGCAAAAAGGCCCTGCGGCGTTAATGCTGGTCTTCGACCGTTCGGGCAGCATGGACCTGGGCAGCAACGACGCCGATCCCAACGTGACCAAGCTGGTCATGGCGAAGGAGGCGGCGCGCCTGGCAGTTGACGCGCTGCGCGACGGCGACACGCTGGGCGTGCTCGCCTTCGACACCGAGAGCAACTGGGTAGTGCCCGTGCAACAGATAAACGGCAGCGCGGACAAGGAGCGCATCAAGCAGCTAATATCGGAGATTACTCCAGGCTCCGGCACGAGCATCTTCCAGGCTGTTTACCAGGCGACCCAGGCGATGCGCAGCGTGACGGCCCCCAACCGCCACATGGTGCTGCTCACCGACGGGCAGGACTACCGCTCGCCTCCATACGAGCCTCTACTAAGCCAGATGCAAGCAGACAGCATCAGCCTGTCCACCATCGGCATAGGCAGCGACGCCGACAAAGACCTGTTGACCCGCCTCGCCAAGCTGGGACAGGGTCGCTACTACTTCACCGAGCGGCCCCAGCAGATACCCAAGATCGTCTTCAAAGAGCTAGACGTGGCCCTCAAAGAGGCAGTTATGGTCGGACAGGTGCAGCCCCACCTGCTCGCGCCCAGCCCGCTTTTGCGCGGCTTCGCGCCACAGGACCTCCCCCAGCTAGGCGGCTACGACCTAACCATCTCCAAACCAGATGCGGTAGTGGGCCTCACCTCAGATGAGGGCGACCCCCTGTTAGCGCACTGGAACTACGGTCTAGGTAGAGTGGTAGCTTTCACCTCCGACACCACCATGGACTGGGCCTCGCAGTGGGTCTCCTGGAGCGACTTCGCCCGCTTCTGGAGCCAGGCTGTGCGCTGGACCATGGCAGAGCCGGTCAATAGGCAGCTTCAACCCAGCGTTGAATTGGGGACTGGGAATCGGGAATCGGGAGTCGGGAGTCGGTTACTGTCTCCCGACTCCCGATTCCCGATTCCCAGTCCCCAGTCCGCGCATATCTCGGTCGAGAGCCTCAACGCCGACAATACGTTCGCGGACCTGGAGAACATTACCGCCTCCTTAAGGTCGCCGTCGGGGACGGTCACGACTACGCTGCTGATGCAGACCGCGCCTGGACGCTACGAAGCTGAAGTTCCTCTTACCCAGCGGGGAGCCTACGAAGTGCGATTAAACAGGGAGGGGAGTGATGGGGCAACCGAGACCGCAGGCTTCAGTGCGCCGCCCAGCGCGGAACTGCTGCACGCGGGCTCTAATGACCGCTTGCTCAGGAGCATAAACGGCGGCAAAGAGTATCTCACCCGGCCTGCCCAGGCGCTCGACGCTCGCGGTCTATCAGGAATATCCTCGGAGTTACAGCCGTTGTGGGCATATCTGGTCGCTCCCGCGCTCGTGCTGCTGCTGTTCAGCGTGGCGGCAAGGCGTCTGGACTTCCGCTCACGTCG
>JBBQIC010000142.1:0-9916 GCA_038324555.1 Chloroflexia bacterium | reverse complement strand
GCAGCGAAGAATCTCGTCGTGGGGCAGGATGCCTGGGACATGGTAAATCCAGCATCTAAGCGAGGGACGAGATTCTTCGCTTCGCTCAGAATGACACGGGTCAGTGGGTTTGTTTGCCATGCAGCCTCCTTAAGTTCGCGCCTATGGGGGCCTACCCCTGCGCGGTACGCAAGGCCTTTTATATTAGCCCTTCTTGTTCTTCCCCTTGCTCTTTGCCTGCTCTAGCAGTGGCAGCCGAACAGTGAAAGTAGCGCCTTCGCCCACTGTCGACTCGACCGTAAGCGTGCCGCCGTGGGCGTGTACGATTTGCTGGCTGATGAACAACCCCAACCCCATGCCCTGGCTTGGCGATGGCCCCACCTTGGACACCTGGTAAAAGCGCGAGAACAGGTCGGGCAGATGTTCCGCCTCGATGCCCGCGCCGTAATCTTGCACCTCGATTTCGGCCATGCCGTCTGCGCGCCGGAGCCGCACGTCAATTTGCTTGCTGGTAGGGGCATGGACGATGGCGTTGTTCAACAGGTTGAGCATCACTTGCTGGAGCCGCTCGGCGTCGCCATTGACGATCAGTGACTCGCTACCTGCGGCGACAGTCAGCGCTACATCCTGACTCTGTGTCAGGGCCTGCCCAATCTCTACCGCTTGCCCCAGCAACGCATCAAGCTCCACGGGCGCGGACCGAAGGTTGAGTTTGCCGCTTTCCAGCCTTGTGATGTCCAGGAGATCGTTGATCAGCCGCGTCATCCTGTGGGTCTGGGAGAGGGCGATCTTGACGTAGTGGAGAGCGCGCTCGCTGTCCTCTCGGTCCCGGCCTTTGAGCCATTTTCCCAGGAGGCCGAGATACCCCTGGATTGAGGTCAAGGGGGTGCGTAGCTCGTGGTTAGCTAACGCCATAAACTGTTCCTGCAAGAGGCGCAGGCTGCGTTCAGTAATATCACGCATCACCACTACGCCCCACTGCGCCCCGCCTTCTTCACGCACGGGTTGCCCACTGGCCTCAAACCACCGGCGGTCCCCGTCCGCCCCGGTAAAGCTAAAGGTCATGCAAAACGTTTCGCCACGCGCGACCCGCGCCCAGGGCATGTCGTCGGGCGGCAGCAGCAGGGCGTTCTCATCTCCCGCAGCCAGGCTGGCGATGTCGCCATTGCCGAACAGGAGCTTGTAGGCCGCGTTTGTCAACATGGGCGCGCCCTCTGGTGTAACCACCAGCACGGCGTCGGCCATGCCAGCCAGGATCGCCTCTAGTTGTGCCTTCTCGCGCGCTATATGCTGCTGCTGACTCTCCAACGTGGCGGCAAGGGCCTGAAGTTCCTCACCGCGCGCCGCCAGGTCAGAGTTCGACGTGTTCAACTCTTCAATCGTGGCCTGCATCTCTTCGTTGAGGGTCTCAAGTTCCTCATTGGTGGCCTGCATCTCTTCGTTGAGGGTCTCGACCTCTTCGACCGCCGCTTGCGCTTCCTCGTTGGTCACCTGGAACTCTTCGCTCGTGGCGCGTAGAATGGCATTGGCGCTGGACAGTTCGTCGTTGGCCGCCAGCAGTTCCTGATTGGCTTTGACCAGGCGCTCGGTCTGCTGGGCGTGATGCGCCGCGATCTCCTCGGCATGGCGTTTGGCCTGCTCCAACTCGGCGGTTGTCTGCTGTATCGCGCCGTTACGGTCTGCTAAACCTGCGTTAGTGGCCTGGAGGTCGGTAACAGACTGCGCCAACTCCGCAGCCTGTTTACGCTGCGCCTCGTGGGCCTGCTCCAACTCGTGCCTGGTCCGTACCATGTGGGTGACGTCGGCCACCAGAACCAGCGCGCTCGTCGCGGGCGCATCGCCCCCTCCGTCCACACCCTCCAAGCCGTCTGTGTCGGCCTGTGGGTGGCAGGTCAGTTGGAGGTAGGTCGCCTCGCCCGTAGTCGCGTGCGGGACTTGAACTTCGTCCAGGCTCGTAACGACGTTTTCCCTGACAGTCTGATCAATCGCAGCGCGGAGGGCGCGGGGCGAGATGTGCTGCGCGAGATGCACGAAATCTTCACCGATAGCCTGAATATGGATGCCCAGCAGTCTGCGGGCGGCGTTATTGATCTCCTGGATGTCGTAGCGCCTGTCCACCACCACCACGCCAACGGGCAGATTTTGCAGCAGATTTTCCTTGGAGAGACGGGTATGCAGCGCCTCCTGTTGCACCCTGAACAATTCCCGCGCCGCGACCTTGTGTTGGCGCTGTTCGGGCAACTGGGCAAGAGGCGCGACCCTGTCTATACCGGTGATGTGGAACGGCGGGGCAGGCCGATGCCCACCCTTGCGGCGGTAGATTTTGTAATTCTGCTGTTGGGGAGTGAAGAACTCGGCGAGGGGGCTGATACTTTCCGTCTTGCCCAGCGCCAGGTAGCCGCCTTCGCGCAATGCGAAGGCGAAGAGCCGGAGCGCGTGCTGCTGGAGATCCTTGCTGAAGTAGATGAGCACGTTGCGGCACGTCACCAGGTCTATGCGCGGGAAGGGGGCGCGCCTGCCCAGGTCGTGCTCGCCGAAGACCACAAGGCCGCGCACCCACTTTCGCACTTCATAACTGCCGCCCATTTTGGTGAAATAGCGGGCCACAAGCTCGTCGGACAGCCCGCCCAGCGCGTCCGCCGGGTATAGGCCCCGCCGGGCAAACGCCACAGCATCGCCGTCCAGGTCGGTGGCGAAAATCTTGACGGTGAATCGCTCCAGTTCTTCTTTCAGCGCCTCGCAGACGAGGATGGCGAGCGAAAACGCCTCCTCACCGGTGGCGCACCCTGCCGACCAGATACGCAGTTCGTTGCCGTGCGTGCGGCTGTAGGCGATGAGTTCGGGGAGCACCTGCTCGCGCAAGATGTCGAAAAGCTCAGGATCGCGCATGAACTCGGTAACTTTGATAAGGAAGCTGCTGACGAGCCGTTGGTATTCCTCTGGGTGGGATTCGATGAGGAGCACGTAGCCCGCCAGGTCGGCGGAGTTAGTGGCGATGATGCGGCGCTGGAGGCGGCGCACGATGGTGGCGGGTTTGTAGGGACCGAAATCAATGCCGCTATGCTCGCGCACCTGGTCCAGGAACGGCTGGAGTTCACGCATGGCCTCCGGCTGCGCGGGCACCGAGACGCCGGTGAGCAGATCGTAGAGGATCGGGCCGATGCGCTGGATGTCGGCGACAACGTCAACCATCTGAGGCTCTAGCGACTGTGGCATGCCGGGGTACGCAGCGGTGTCGGGGTTTTGTATCACGACGGTGCCGCCGGCCCGTTTGACGGCGCGTGCGCCCACTGTGCCGTCTGAGCCGGTGCCGGTCAGGATCACGGCGATAAGTTGCTCGCCAAAAATCTCAGCCGCGCTGGTGAGCAGCAGGTCCACCGAGGGCTTGGGCCGCCCGTTGCCATCGGGCAGCAGGGTGATGTCGTGGTCGGTAATCTCTACATGGTTGTTGGCAGGCACGACGTAGACGGTGCTGGGCTGGAGCAACTCGTGGTCTCGCAGGCTGACGACGGGCAGGGACGTGCGGCGCGCCAGGATTTGGCCCAGGTGGCTAGGGCGGGAGGGGTCGAGGTGCTGCGCGATCACGATAGGGGCAGGGAACGGCACGGTGAGGGTGGAGACCAATGTTGACAGCGCCTCGATCCCACCGGCGGACGAACCCACCACGACAAGTTGGGTTGGCGATTTCGCATCAGTGTCAGCCATATGAGGCCTGCTTTCTATATGAGTAAGGAATAAGGCAAAGGGCGTGATTTATCGCGCCCTCTGCTGCCCCTGTGTTCATCCTACTTTGTTGCACTCATAATCACGTCCCTACAATCCGGTCATAGGGGGTGATTTATCACGTCTGCTCTCCCGGCTCGGTTTTTCCTGTTGAATTATATCAAATTCTGTCAAAATAAGAACGAAAGGTCAGTGTTCAGAGTAAGGCATGACCCTACGGGCCACCATTACGAATGAAAATAGCCACCTGTGTAGGGGCGCACGGCCGTGCGCCCCTACGGGGTCCGCCCTCTATTTTCAGAGGAGTTGGGGTAAGGGAAAACTCGTAGGGGCAGGTCTCCGTGCCTGCCCTCTATCCTTACCGCCAACATCCTGGTACGCGGACAGGGCAGGCACGGAGTAGTCCCCCAAGCCTACGGGCGGAGCTATAATTCCACCTTCTTCAATACCACACACGAATTGTGCCCACCCAACCCTATCGAATTGGAGAGCGCAACTTCTACTTTCATCTCGCGGGCCGCGTTGGGCGTGTAGTCGAGGTCACATTCGGGGTCGGGTACTTCCAGGTTGATGGTGGGCGGGATGCGGCTGTCGCGGATGGATAGGGCGCAGACTATCGCCTCTAGCGCGCCGGACGCGCCCATCATGTGACCCGTCATACTCTTGGTGGACGATATAGCTACTGTGCGGGCTGCGTCGCCAAAGACAGTTTTGATGGCTAACGTTTCGACTTTGTCGTTGAGGGGCGTGCCTGTGCCGTGAGCGTTGATGTAGTCAACGTCTTCGGAGGCGAGACCAGCCTTTCGGAGTGCTCGCTGCATCGTGCGCGCCGCACCTTCGCCACTTTCCAGTTGGGCGGCCATGTGGTAAGCGTCGTTGGTCGAGCCGTACCCTACTACTTCGGCGTAAATCTTCGCGCCCCTGGCGAGAGCGTGCTCCAACTCTTCCAAAATCAGCACAGCGGAGCCTTCGGATAAGACAAAGCCTTCGCGGCGGGCGTCGAAGGGCTTGCTGGCTTTTGTGGGGTCGGGGTCGTTGCCGAGAGCGCGCATGTTTATGAAGCCCGCCATTATTACGGGCACGATCACAGCTTCGGTGCCTCCCGCTATCATCGCGTCCGCGTCGCCGCGCCTTATGGTCTCCATAGCCTCGCCGACCGCGTGGCCCCCGGTCGCGCAGGCCGATACGACCGCCATGTTGGGGCCTTTGGCTCCGACCGCGATGGCTACCTGGCCGGAGGCCGAGTCGGGCAGCATGTTTGGCAGGAAGAAGGGCGACACTCTACGCGGTCCACGCTCCTGGAGGATCGCTTGCTGTTGCAAGAGTGTGTTTATGCCACCGACGCCTGTGCCGAATACGATACCCGTGTTGTCGGCATTTTCTTCGTTTATGTCAAGTTGCGCGTCGCATAAGGCTTCTTTAGCGGCGACGACCGCGAACTGCACAGCGCGGTCCATGTGCCTGGCCTCTTTGGGGTCAATAATCCCTTCGGGCGAAAAGCCCTTGACTTCACCGGCGATGTTTATCGCGTAATCGGTGGTGTCGAACAGGGTGATGCGCCCGATACCGGACTTCCCTGCCAGGAGGTTACGCCAGGTCTCCGGCGCGGTGTTGCCGACGGGGGTGACAGCGCCTATGCCTGTGATTACTACACGTCTCATTTGTTCGCTCACCATACGCAGGACTAGAAGTAGAAGGGCCAACCAACCCGTGTCATTCTGAGTAAGTCATGACCCTACGGGCCACCATCACGAATGAAAATAAGCATGTGCTTGGTGTAGGGGCGCACGGCCGTGCGCCCCTACGGAGTTCGCCCTCTATTTTCAGAGGAGCCGCAGCGAAGAATCACTCACCTTACCAACCTGTCTGGGAAGCGGTATCAGTACCGCTATCCCTAACACTTACGACCGCGTAGTGATTCTTCGCTGCGGCTCAGAATGACACGGGTGAGTGGGTTTGTTGCCCCTATAGTTTTGCTCTCTACTTTGCGGCAACCCTGCTACCTCACTGCGTAAGGTGAATTATACTCTCTACGGAAGTTGGTCATAGTGGGGAATTACGTGGACGAAGCCACCGGAAGCGCGTCGCCATTTAGGCCGTCGCCGCGCATCAAATCCTCTACCTTCAACACGTCAACCTCGTCTGAGATGCGCTTGATGAGACCTGACAGCACCTGCCCGGGGCCTACCTCAATGAAAGTGCCCACGCCGCTCTCTATCATCGAACGGACCGACGTTACCCAGGCGACGGGCTTGCAAAGCTGATCTGAGAGTTCGCGTTTGATGTCCTCAGCGGTGGTGATAGCCTGTCCGGTGATGTTGGCTATCAGGGGTACGATAGGGTCAACAAATTTTATCCCTTCGAGAAGTTCGCCCAACTGTGTGCCTGCCTGCTGCATGAGTGGAGAGTGAGACGCGATGCTCACCGCCAGCCGGGCGACCTTCGCCGCGCCTTCCTGGCGGGCCATGTCCATCGCCATGAGCAGAGCGGCTATCTCCCCCGAAATGACGGTCTGGAAGGGGGTGTTGGAGTTGGCGATTACTACGGTTCCCTTTCCCTCGGCGCTGGCCTGCTCCACTACGTTTTCAAGACGCTCCGAGGTCAGACCAATCACCGCCGCCATCCCACCGGGGCGGCGCTCACCTTCTTCTTTCATCAGGCGACCGCGCTGCCAGACCAGTTTGAGGGCGTCTTCAAAGTTGAGAGACCCTGCCGCAACCAGAGCCGTATATTCGCCAAGCGAATGGCCCGCCACGTATTTGGGTTCGACGATAACGCCCGACTGGTCCCACTTCTCGCGCAACGCTTCCAACTGGGCAACGCTGACTGTGAGGATTGCCGGTTGCGCGTACTGAGTGTCATTGAGCTTGTCAGCAGGCCCGTTAAAGCACAAATCGCTCAACGAGAAGCCAAGCACGCGGTCCGCTTCGTCGAAGACGCGCCGTGCTCTCTGTGAGCTTTCGTAAATGTCCTGCCCCATGCCCACGTACTGCGAGCCTTGTCCGGGGAAAACGAATCCTATTTTGTCCATGGTACCTGCTTTGCGTGAAACGTGAAACGTTTCACGTTTCACTCAGAACATCGCCATCCCGCCGTTGACGTGAATTACCTGGCCGGTGACGTAGGAGGCCAGGTCTGAGGCGAGGAAGGCTACTACGCCCGCTACGTCGTCGGGTTCTCCGGCGCGTTCGGCGGGGATGTTTTTTAGCATCGCCTGCTTCAATTCTTCCGGGAGACCCGCGGTAATGTCGGTCTGAATGTAGCCTGGGGCGACGGCGTTGGCGGTGATATTGCGGCTGGCTACTTCCTGGGCCAGCGACTTGGTGAAGCCTATTATTCCGGCTTTGGCGGCGGCGTAATTCGCCTGGCCTGCGTTTCCGGTCACGCCGACTATGCTCGTCAGGCTGATTATGCGGCCCCAGCGATTGCGCAGCATGGGGCGCATCACCGCCCGCGTGCAGAAATACGTGGAACGCAGGTTGGTGTCCATCACGGCGTCCCATTCTTCCTGGGACATCCGCATCAGCAGGTTATCGCGTGTTATGCCCGCGTTGTTCACCAGTATATCTATGCGCCCCCACTCTTTGACCAGGCTATTCACCATGGCGTCCACTTCGGCTGAGTTGCTCACGTCGGCTTTGACGGCAATAGCCTCCCCGCCGTCCGAGGCGATAGCGCCCACAACTTCCTGTGCGGCGGCTTCACTGGCGTTGTAGTTTACCGCTACCCTGGCCCCGGCTGCGCCCAGCCTGAGCGCTGTCGCCCGGCCAATGCCGCGCCCGGCGCCCGTGATGAGGGCTACTTTGCCCGAAAGGTCTATCGTAATAGCCACTGTCTATTATCTCCTCCAACGCGCTGAGTGACGCACGCATGGTACCATAAAGCTACAGGATACAGTATCGCATGTAACCCGCAAGGCCAAATATACCATGCGGAGATAACTTGTGTCAATCGTAGATGTGAATTATTGACGTTATAGCACTATAGTGCTAACATTATCCTACGATGTTCTGTGAAGGAGATAAATATGGAACGCGATAGTAACTCAACGGGTTATACACGAATTAACATATATCTGAATGACCGCGACCTCAAGACCCAGATCAAGTTCGCTGCTGCCCGGCGAGGGGTCAGCATCAGCGCCTATTGCGAAAAAGCTATCCGCAATCGCCTGGTCAATGAGGGATCCATGGACAACACGAAAGTTGAGTCTCGGCAACCTGAATTGATTGAGTCTGCTAAAGAAGCAGCCAGGGAGTTAGACCAGCTACGTCACAAAATTGGACCTATCAGTGTGCCGGTCCGCGATTTGATAGACGAAGGACGCTTACGATGAGCCAATCTCTATTCTCTGATATTCTCCGAAGAGTGACAAAGGTAAACCTCAAACAGCGAAGGCCGCTCCACACTCCACTCCGGCCAAAGCTGCACTAGAGCCTCAACATCTACAGTTGCTCCAAGCGCCGATGCAACCAACCCAGCGGCATCTTCGAGAGCAAGCTTGCCATCAGGCGAATCGGCCAACGCATTCCCTATGCTATCGTAAGCCATCTGCAAAGTCAATTTTGAAAGAAGACCCACACCAGCTACATACTTACAATCATCAGCATCAAGCGCGCGGGCCGACGACAATAGCTCAGAGCGCGTGTACGCCTGCAACGCCTGGGCCACTTCGGTTTCCGGCACCAGGCCACGCGATAGAGCCGCTTGCCGGAGGGATTGAAGTTGATCGTGGGCAGCGTCCGCGCGCTGCTCGCGCTGGCCGTAGCGGACATCGAGCACGGCAAGTACGTCGGTCATGCGCAGGTTGTTCTTGTAGGGTATGACGGGGTAGGGTAGGCCCGAGAATATCGGGGCGGCGTCCTGTGGAACGGCCACTATCAGCGCGGCCTCATCTCCTTCCAGTGCGGCTAATGCGCGCAGCTTCGCCAGCTTCTTCTCCTTGTAGGTAGGCGACCAGAAACCCGCTATCTCCATGAAGACCCTTGTGTCGCCTCTTAGAAAAGCGAAGTCGGGGATGAGCACCACGCCTGGGGCCAGCAGGGGGTCAGGCTCGCGTTGCAAGCGCCAACCGTGTGTGTAGCCTTGCTTCTCGAGCGATTTGTGCTCTTTATACAGCGCGGCCTCGACCAGGCTGTCGAAGGTAGGTTCTTCGGCGGGAGCACCCTCCACCGCCTCAAAAGCTGCGCCTACCGAGTATGCAACAGGCGATTCAGCGATGCGCCGCGCTTCATTGGCTGCGACGGGTTCGGGCGAAAAACCCAGCCGAGATAATATTTCGCTGCTAAGGTGAAAGCGATACGGCCTGTCGTGCAGCGTCAGATGGGCGGTGGCCCCCACGTCTCCGCTCTCGAAATCGGCCATCGAGAGAAGCGAGCGCAGCAAGCTTAACGCTACGTCGGCCAACCTTTGACCGTATTTGTCCACCGTGCCGAATGCCTGCTCTGGCCCGTAGAGGGTCAACGAATAGCCTGTGCCCCCAACCCGCTCCTCTATTTCGACCAGCACGCCTCTGCGCTTGGCGATGAAATACGCTTTCTTGAGCGCGGCGCCCGGCAAACGGCTCACCTCGAACTGCACGCTGTTGGAGTGGGCCAGCAAGGTCTTGACCGCGCCCTGATTGTACAGGCGCATGAGGTCACGCGCCGTTGGACGATCTCTAGTTGGAGTGAGGATTGCCGAGGCGTCAGAATCTAGCGTCAGAAGCGCATCAACCAGGCGGGCATCGGGGGATAAACCCCATTCCTGAGCGAGCGACACAAACGAAGCATCTCGCTCGGAGGGCGGCACGAAACCTCCGTACCGGATGTTGGCGGTGTCCCATAGGGCCAGCCGCATGTCGGAAGGCGAGGTAAGCCCGCGTTCGGCTAAGGTGGTAGTCTGTTCGGCGGACAGAAGGCTATCCAGTTGGGGCTGCACGAAGGCGTAGCAGGTGAGCAGACAGGCTTCGACGCAGCGCGCCAGGCGATAATCGGACAAGACGGCTTCCAGGGCGCGGGGATCGTATTCGCCGCGCGGCCTGCCCACGTAGCCCTCGAAGACCTGCATCGCCTGCTCTACCAGCCCAAGCGCCGTGCGGCCATGCAGCAGCTTGGGCACGACCGCCAGTTCGCCGTCTGGGTCGCGCACGCTGCGGCGCTTTAGGTTGGAGAGTGAGAAGAGCATAGTTAGGAATTTTGGATTTTGGATTTTGGATTTTGGATTTTGGATTGGC
>JBBQIC010000141.1:0-9951 GCA_038324555.1 Chloroflexia bacterium | reverse complement strand
GCTACGCGCAGGCAAAGTCCGCCTTCGCGGACTCTCTACGGGTGGGGAGTCGCCGCAGGGCGACTTTGCTCGTATGTAGCCCGCGAGTTCAGTCGCCGGGCGGGATAGTCAGGGGGCGGCTGTGGGCCTCGGCGCTGGTTGGCCGGGGTTGGCGGGGGCGAGCACGCCTGGGGCGGGAGCGCGCAGGCTGGCTTCGTATATCTGTCTGCCCGCCAGCATGTAGAGTTTGCCACTGCCCTCATCTACTGTCATGGCCGCAAACGATGTAAGGCCGGAAGCTTTGCTCGGCTTGAAAGTGGCGCGTAGCTGACCTTCTTTGGTCATCCTGGTAATGCTGCCTGCGGCGGGCTTTAGCAGATAGAGGTCCTGAGTGTCGGTGCTAGTGAACAACTGGGTGGCAGGGTCCTCGTCATTTGGTTTGGCGGGTATCGTGCGCACTACCTTGCCGCCTTCCAGGACCAGTATTTTGCCGTCGGATAGCAACATATAGATTGCGCCGTCAATGCTCATGGCGACGGGGTCCTTTACCTGGTCAACGTTGGTCGGGCCTGCTAT
This sequence comes from Chloroflexia bacterium, assembly GCA_038324555.1. Taxonomy (GTDB): domain Bacteria; phylum Chloroflexota; class Chloroflexia; order QHBQ01; family JADMIH01; genus JADMIH01. The sequence continues at coordinate 9,396 of JBBQIC010000141.1, read as the reverse complement.
CCAGTCGGTGGGCGGCTGGTCGTATTTACCTGCCGCATATTTGGAGATTTGCGCGGCTTTGGCGGCGAGCAGGTAGAGATTGCCATCGTAGCTAGCTATATCTTTGGGTCTGTCCAGGCCGTCCGCGCCCCCTAACTGCTGCGCCTGCCACGAGCTTGTATCGGCATTGAAGACGAAAGATACGAGGTCCTTATTCAGGGCTACCAGGTTGCCCACTCTGAAGGTCATTGCCAGCAGCGTGCCCACCTTTTGGCCTCCGGCATCGTCTCCTGATTTGAGAATAGCGGCGCAATCGCGGGTGGCAATGTGGCACCTGTAGATGCTGCCTTTTTCTCTATCGAGCACGTAAGCGTCGTTACTCTGCACGATTATTTCGCCTGGTTGTTGCGTACCTGTGAGCGCCTGGGCAGCGCCCTGTGGAGCGCCGGAGCCACTGCTTGCGGCTTCGAGGTCGAAAAGCAATTTTGGCTCGACGCGGGTAATTCCCTGCAATACGTCCAGGGAAGTCTCTGTTTTCTCGATGAGAAGAGCGGCGTCTTTGGATTGCGGGTCGGCCTTGAGCGCCTGGTTCGCCAGGTCCAGCGCCTTAGCCAGGTGTGTTTGACGCTCGGAAGGCAATGCGCTCGGCTGGTTAGCCAGTAGGTCTTCCTGTTGAGCCTGGGTCAAGAACTGATTCACCTGGCGTTGTTTAGGACTGCGCACTGCATTGTAAACTGAGAGGAGCAGCATCACCATGAGTACCACCAGCGCCGCCGCAATCAGCACGCGGGCCGGGATCATAGTGACAGCGCGCTTGCCACCTAACTGAATGCTGCCCAGGTTGGAGAGGCCGCGAGGAAGCACGTTGCGCACCCAGGCGCTTGCTCGTTGGACCGGAGGCGCCTCTGTTTCGGTTGCCCGCGTAAATTGCGCGCCTGATACTGATGCGGGAAAGACTAACGGCTCGTCATCGTAGCGGTCGCTCTCGTCAAAAAGAGTGGGTACGGGGTAAATCCTGGAAATCCTGGACGGGGCCGTGCCTGACTTGTCTGCTCGCGAGTAATGCGGCTCGGCGAGTTCTTCAACGTGCTTCCTTGCTGTGTTGCCGTCTACGGAACCGTGCGTGCGACTCGTATCTTTTCGTATCCAGCTGAGGGCAGGAGGCTCGTCTTCCCAGCCATCGAACCCTAATTCTTCTTGTTCCGCAGGCCCATTTGTTTCAGAGACCTTGTATGGCGGGACCTCGACCGAACGTTGGAGCAATACCTGGGTGGGCTGGTAGGTTGCGGTCGCACCCATGTCCGCAGGGCGATTATCCCACACCCATACATCAGGATCGGCTTTCAGACCCGCAGGTTCTTCAATATCCGCGATTGGGACGGCCTCGGCCTCGTGTCGCACATCCGGGACTTCAGATGGCCTGAGCTTCATCAGCCACTGCCGGGGCATCTTTAGCGGGTCGAGCTTTGTGGGATGCTCGTGTGGTTGCTGTGGCTGGCGCGAAGGCTCTGGGTCTAGAAGTTCTGAGTACGTATTAATGCTGGTTGGGAAACGCTCAGTGCGGGCAGGTGGGGCGTGGGTGACGAGGTCGGTTTCGACGCCACTGGTTGCCTCAACGCCGATTTGCAGCACGCAAGCATGTGATTGCGCGAGGCCGCGCTCGATAGCCAGCGTGTAAAGGTTATCCATTATTACGTCGGCATTGCCGTGAGAGAATAACTCTTCGGCCAGTGGTCTACTCAGGTGGCGCGCCAGGCTGGACGAAACTACTATTACCAGATCACCCGGTTCCACGCGCCTGTAGAGCAGGTCTACCTCTACCCCTGGGCCGTTGCCAAGTGGTATGGAGGGCGGCATGACGGGCGGCAAGGTCTCCTCCGGGGCGTCTTCATCTTCCCAGGTAGCGTGAGCGTTACTGGTATTATCGGCGTCTGCCTGGTCTGGCACGCGCCGCAACGTCACGGCCAACTTGCCGGGCTGAGTTTGCCAGGATACCGGTTCGGGGAGCGCGGAGACCTGTCCGTTGTGAAGTATATACGCCTGGGTAGGTGACATCTGGGCCAGGTAAAGGCCCGCGCCGTCGGGACGCAGCAAAACGGCGGTGAGGCCAACCTGCGACCGCCCGGTCCGCACGCCTCCTGCCCGTACCGCTACCGCACCCTGTTGTCCGGCGTCCAGGTGGGCAATTTCGTTGTTGTTATAGTTATACTCGAGGAGGGCGCTATTCGCGCTGTCTATAGCCTTCAGTAGCCCGCTCGTCAGGCCCAGAGAGTTGTCGGTGTAATATTGCTGGATGAGAACATCGTGTACGAGACGACAGGCCTCTATAGAGAACGCGGGGTGGTCTCCCGCAGGCTCGGTAACGAGGGCGAGCATCCCTTTACGCTGACCTGCTGCGCCCCTGGGGTACACGCAGATAGCGTAGTTGTCGGCTTCCTGTGTGATGCCGCTCAACAGCGCAAATCGTCTACAAGCTACTTCTAAACGTCCCATATTTATCAAGTATCCAAGGTTGAATAATGCTAGTGCTAAGTGGTTCCAGGAATTATACCAAGTTAGCAGAACATTATCAGCGTTATCCACAATGGGCAGGGTCAATTCAAAGTCAGCATTGACCCTGCAAACGGACGCTTCTTTAGGGAGAGAGGGCGCGATAAATCACGCCCTCTCTCCCCTCCACAATGCCGACTTTGAACGGACCCCGACCGTTGACGCGCCCACTAGCACCACACACCCCTTTTGCGGTACACTGCAATCAGGCACTACAAACCTTGCAAGAGGAGTGAACCATGTCGAGCGTAAACGACTATATTGACGCGCATTTTGACGAGACGGTGGAGAAGCTGAAACGGTGGTGCGCCCAGCCTAGCATTTCAACTGAAGGAGTGGGCGTTGAAGATATGGCGAAGATGGCCGAGGCCGGGCTGCGGGAAAGCGGCTACGAGGTGAGGGTCTATCCAACAGGGGGCTATCCGGTCATCGTAGGGGAAGCCGGGCCTAAAGACGCTCCAGCAATTCTCATCTACAACCATTATGACGTTCAGCCTGTGGGCGACCTTGCCGAATGGTCGTCGCCGCCGTTCGAGCCGCAGGTTCGTGACGGGTATATGTATGGGCGGGGCGTTGCTGACACAAAGAGCAATATTATCGCGCGCCTGGACGCTCTCAACGCAGTGCGCGCCGTGCAGGGGAGCCTGCCTGTAAGGATAATCTGGCTCCTTGAAGGCGAAGAAGAGATAGGCAGCCCCAATCTTGACGGCTTCATCGCGGGCCACAGAGACGAGTTGAGGGCGGACGGCTGCATATGGGAGTTCGGGAACTACACATGGGACGGTACGCCGAACATCTATCTTGGTTTGAAGGGGATGCTTACGGTGGAGCTAATCGCCAGGTCATCCAACCGCGATCTTCATTCGGCCAACGCCGCGTATGTGTCCAGCCCCGTGTGGCGGCTGGTATGGGCTTTGGCGGCGCTCAAAACGCCTGACAACAGGGTGCAGGCGCCGGGTTTCTACGACGGCATTACGGTTCCCACCCAGGCGCAGCTTGAAATGAACAACAGCATTCCCGACGAGACCGAGGAGTTGCGTGAGAGCATGGGCATTGCCGCCTTTATCAATGGTATGAAGGGCGCGGAGGTGTACCGTGCATCGTCGTTCGATCCGACCGCCAATATCCTAGGCATCGAGGCGGGATATAACGGCCCCGGTTCCAAGACTGTGCTCCCCAAAGAAGCGCGGGCCAAGCTGGACATTCGCCTGGTTCCAGACCAGGACCCGCAAGCGATATTTGAGGGGATACAGGCTTTCCTCAAAGCTAAAGGCTTTACGGATATTGAGGTGTCGAGGGTCAGGAACGAGGGAGACTTGCTTCCCGCCATTAGCGACCCTGCGTCGCCTTTTATCCGCAAGGTCGTCCAGGCTTGCAAGGACGTGAGCGGCAAGCAGCCGGTAGTCACGCCGTCTTCGGCGGGGTCCGGCCCAATGTCGTCGTTCACCCAGGCCCCTCCCGTCGGCCTTGGCATTGCGACGGCAGCGTTCGGTACCGGCTATCCAGACACGAGAGCGCACGGCCCCGACGAGAACATCCGCCTCCAGGATATGCGCGCCCACATGTATACGGTGGCGCGGTTGGTGGAGATTATGCGTATTGCGTAATGCGTATTACGTAACTTTACGTAATACGCATTACGCAATACGCCCGCAGACGGTGTTATCTAACCCCCAAACCGCAGTAATAGTGCTTAATTGGAACGGCGCCAGGCTTTTGCCTGAGTGTCTGTCGGCGCTTGCGTCGCAGACTTACAGGGATTTCGAGCTTTTTCTGGTGGATAACGGTTCGATTGACGCTTCTTGGTTGCTGCTGAGGGATTTGGAGAGGACGGAGCGGCCTGATTGGATGTCGGCGGCGCTGCCACGTCCGGTGAGGATCATACGTAACCAGGATAACGTGGGGTTCTCGGAGGCGAATAATCAGGTGCTAAAACAATTGCACGCAAGCCCAGGGGGGATAAGGTATATCGCCCTGCTGAACAACGATGCCATACCCGCGCCCGATTGGTTGGGGGAAATCGTGGACACCATGGAGTCTGGGTCGCCTTCTGTGGGTATGGTAGCTTCGACTATGCTTTTTGAGCATCTGCCTGACGTTGTGGCCTCGGCGGGCATATCCGTACACAGGGATGGGGTTGCCCTGGATAGAGGGCTTGGCCTGTCGAACGCTGATCTCCAGGTGGTCGGAGTCAGGCCAGTGTTTGGGGCGTCGGCGGGGGCTGCGTTATATCGGGCTGAATTGTTAAGGGATGTTGGGTTATTTGACGAGCGGTTTTTCAGCTACCTGGAGGACGCCGATCTAGCGTGGCGGGCGCGCTGGCGTGGCTGGAAGGCGCTGCACAACCCTAACGCCACGGTGCGCCACATCTATTCGGCGACAGGAGTACAGGAGTCGCCGTTCAAGCGGCGGCTGATTTCGCGCAACCGCGTGTGGACGCTCTATAAAAATATGCCGGAGGCGCTATTGAGGCGTTACGCCAGCTTGATAATACGGTATGACGCGCTGGTTATCTTGCGCGGCGTGCTGGCCCGCGATAGAGAGTCTGTCAAGGGACGCTTTGAAGGGCTAATGCGGCTTGGCGAGTTTACAGAGGACCGCCGGAAGATAACCACCTGCATGAGGGTCCACCCCGACGAGATGGCACAGATGCTGGCCCCCGCGCTGTCTCCCCTACAGGCGGTCAAGTACAGGAAGCGCCTGAACTTCCTGCTTCACTTGAAGCCAGAAGGTGATTAGAACAACAAAACTGCAAATCGTGTAGCGATTTGCAGTTTTGTTGTTCTTATTCAGCCCCGAAGATGCCTCCCAGTATGCGTTGGAAGCCGTTGCGAGGTACGTTGCCGTGGCCCTGACCGCTTTGGCCGTTGATAAGCACATCGTATTGTTGGCCGTTGTAGGTGTAAGCTGTTATCCATACGGGTAGGAGCGCCAGTTTATACGAGTCTATTGACAGGTCGGTCCTCTCCACTTTTGCGTCCTGCACGGTGCCTGCCATGCCGAGGTCTACGTCACGCTTGACGACAGCCTCGCTCGTCTTGTGCGCCTGGGCGTGGGCAAGCACGGCTGCGTCGGACATGGATATGCTGTAGATTTCGGCGGGCCAGTCGGTGAGCAGATCGGCAGAGTAGGGGACGAGAGCTTGTGTATCGAATTTCAGAGCCGACAGATGCTCTTCGGGCAGGGATTTGGTGGCGGGTATGAAGATTTCGTCGGAGAATGCGCCAAGCGTTCCACTGGTTGGAATTAGCCTGGACCGGCGGTATTCGTATTCGACTATATAACCCGACCAGGTGATCTCACCGCTTATGTCGAAGGTCCAGAAGGGCACGTAAACCGGGCGCGGAGGTATAACCGTAGATTGCGTGTCAAGGTCTGATGGGCGGAAGCGCTGCTCTTCGAGGAAGCGACGGGCATAACCAAAGGCGGCGGTGGCGTCAAAGGCGAAGGGAATTACCCCGCCGGGCTGGATAAGCTCGCGGCTCTCTATCTTGATGACCACCTGGGGAGCGCCGCAGAAAGGACATTCTGTGCTGACCTGTGAGGGGAGCAGCGTTACGGTAGCGCCGCAGCCCTGGCAGTTGAGGGTGCGCTGCGTGGGCAGTTCCCAGCGATGTCCTCGCTCTGTGTATATGGCCGCGACCCAGTCTTGCTCCTGAACCGATGCGCCGTTCGCCTCGGCTTGTCTGTAGCCGCAAAACTGGCAGAACAAGCTCGGTTTGCCTGGCTGGACCATCATCTTGCCACCGCAATTGGGACATGAGAAGCGCCTCACGTCGTCTGCTTGCAAGGTTGGGGACGGAGTTATAGGCGCTACAGGACGGAAAGGGTCAACAATGTCTTCTTGCTTGAGGCGGCCTTCGAGGATTGCGAGATCGCGCCTGGCCTCCGGGTGCTTGGGATAGGCCGCCAGGACGTTTTCCAGGCAGTTCCGCTTTTCAGCGGGGTCGTCGGTGATGTGACTGAGCCAGTACCACGCCTCGCTCTCCTGATCTATGTCGGCGTCGGTCCTCAGAGCCCACTCGAGATAGAAGCGCGCCTCTTCTCTGTCGTTGGCTTTGGCTGCGGCTACGCCGTAGATTAGCAGGTCGCTCGCGTCATTTGACATTGTTGTGCCTCCATAGGAGGAATATATCGTAAAACAAGTCCGACATCTAGATGCTGTACCAGCCAATAACTCCTCAGAGGGAATGCCAATAGTACCGTACAGTGATGTCAAGGATAAAGCAAAGTCGAAAACAAAAAGGAAACGAACCCACTAACCTGTGTCATTCTGAACGGAGTGAAGAATCTCGTCGTGGACCAGGAGGCGTGGGTCATGGTAAATCTAGCATCTAAGCGAGGGACGAGATTCTTCACTCCGTTCAGAATGACACGGGTTAGTGGGTTTGTTTGCCATGCAGCCTCCTTAAGTTCGCGCCTATGGGCGCACGGCCGTGCGCCCCTACACCGATACGTTCACTGATATGTTGCCATAACTTTGTTAGTGCGGTATTCAGAATGACACATTTGGCTTGGGCCTCCCCCCTCCTTCGCTTCAGACATGGATGTGTCTCCAGAGACGTTGACAATATGATTACAAGATGATATACTATATCTATAGACCCCTACCAGGGGGGTAGGGTATAGGAGAAATACTACATGAGATCACAGACCGCAAAAGAAGAGGCACTGAAGCGCCTTGCATATATAGAGGGACATCTGAAGGGCATTCGCAAGATGGTTGAGGAAGACCAGTATTGCGTGGACATCCTCAAACAGACCTACGCGGTGCAGCGCGCTATCGAGAAGTTCGAGAGCACGCTGCTGCGCGGCCATCTGAACACCTGCGTGCCAGAGGGCATACGCAAAGGCAACGAGCAAAGCATTATCAACGAGCTTGCAGAGCTTTATGAGTTAGCGAGGAGGTAGGCGTAGGGTGAGGGAATAGGGTGAGGGAGTAGAAATAAAGACTAACTCCCCACCCTATTCCCTCACCCTATTCCCAGAAATAATGACTACAGAACAACTAAACAACCCAACTATCCAAGAGGCCGAGGTAGCGCTGCCTATTGGCGGGATGACATGCGCTTCGTGCGTGCGGCGGGTGGAGCGTGCCCTGACTAAGGTTGAGGGCGTGCATAATGCCGCCGTGAACCTGGCTACGGAGCGCGCTACCGTCAAGTACGATCCTTCGGTGGTAAACATAGCTGCTTTGCGCGCGGCAGTCGAGCACGCGGGCTACACAGCGCCGACCGAAGAAGAAATCCTGCCTATCGAGGGTATGACTTGCGCCTCCTGCGTGCGGCGGGTGGAGAAATCGCTTGCTAAACTGCCTGGCGTAGAGAACGTGGCCGTCAATCTGGCTACCGAGCAGGCAACCGTGCGATATAACCCCGCGATGGTGAGCCGCGACGACTTCGGCAAGGCCGTCGAGAAGGCTGGCTACGGGATACGCCGTCCCGAACCGCAGGCTACCCCAACCGATAACACGTCGGAAGCCGCGCCCGTTGATACCGAAGCGGCGCGCCGTCGCCGGGAGATAAACACCCTGCGCCAGAAGTTCATCGTGAGCCTGGTGGCGGGCGTGCTCATCATGGCGGGTATGTTCCTGCCTCTGCCCTGGCCGATGGAAGCACGCTATATCGCCATGTTCCTGGTCTCCACGCCCGTGCAACTGTGGGCGGGCTGGCAGTTCTATAAGGGCGCTTGGATGGCGGCCCGCCACTTGTCCACGAACATGAATACGCTCATCGCGGTCGGCACCTCGGCGGCTTACCTGTACAGCGTCTTCGTGACTTTCTTCCCGGACGCCGTGCGCGTCGCGGGGCTGGTCCCAGAAGCCTATTACGATACTTCGACCCTCATCATCGCCCTGATCCTGATGGGGCGCTACTTCGAGGCGCGAGCCAAGGGGCAAACCAGCGAGGCTATCAAGAAGTTGATGGGGCTGGCCCCGCGCACGGCCCGCGTGATACGTGGCAGCGAGGAGATAGACCTGCCTATAGAGCAGGTGCAGGTAGGCGACGTATTGCGCGTGCGTCCCGGCGAGAAGGCGCCTGTTGATGGTGTCGTGCTGGAAGGCCAGTCGTCATTAGACGAATCTATGCTGACGGGCGAGAGTCTGCCTGTTGAGAAAGCGCCCGGCGATGCGGTCATCGGCGCGACCCTGAACAAGAGTGGGTCGTTCAGCATGAAAGCCACCCGCGTTGGGCGCGACACGGCGCTCGCCCAGATAGTGCGCCTGGTGGAAGAGGCCCAGGGTTCCAAAGCCCCGATTCAGCGTCTGGCCGACGAAATATCGTCCTACTTTGTGCCTGTTGTGCTTGGATTGGCTGCCCTGACCTTCGCCCTGTGGTACGTGCTCGGCCCGGAGCCGAAGTTCACCGTTGCGCTTGTGGCTACTATAGCCGTGCTGATAATAGCCTGCCCTTGCGCGCTTGGCCTGGCGACGCCCACCGCGATAATGGTAGGCACGGGCAAGGGCGCTGAGTACGGTGTGCTCATCAGAGGCGGCGAGAGTCTTGAAGGCGCGCACAAGATCAACGCGATCATTCTCGACAAGACCGGCACGCTCACCAGGGGCAAACCGTCCGTCACCGACCTGCTGCCTACAAACGGACTGACCGAGCGTGACTTACTGCGCCTGGTAGCCAGCGCCGAACGCGGCTCCGAGCACCCTCTGGGCGAGGCAATTGTCTCCCACGCAAGCTCGCTTGGTTTGGAGCTGGCGTCTGCCACCGCCTTCAACGCAGTAGCGGGTCACGGCATCGCGGCAACAGTCGAAGGGCGGCAACTGCTCATCGGTAACGCACGCCTCTTGTCAGAAGATAATGTGTCGCTCGACGGTCTGAGCGAGAAAGCCTCTGTCCTGGCAAGCGACGGCAA
>JBBQIC010000140.1:0-9969 GCA_038324555.1 Chloroflexia bacterium | reverse complement strand
AGCGGGGTTGGGGTATTACTTTATGAAGGGTAGGGGACCAAGTTCTACATAGGTTTTGGGTTAGTCTAATCCAATTCATGCTAAGGAAACTTTGATGGATGAAATGGACGAAGCAGACATCGAGGAAATGGTTAATCGAGCCATCGCTGCCCGCGACACTGAACAACTCGAAAAAGCTGCATTTCAGATAGAGTTCGTGTCAGTGTGTGCGGGCCATTTTCCGGAACGGAGTTTTGACTTTCTTCTTACTCTTATGAACCGACAAGACTTTCTAGAGGTAAAGGGATCAGATTACTTCCTTTACGCTTTCGAGAATGAGTGGGGAAACTTATCCAACGGACAAAAAGAGAGGCTTCTCGTCGCGTTGGAAAGCAGTTATACGAGATTTAGTGCCCGTATGTCTTGGTTCGAAATCTCAGTGCTTTTAGGGGAATGTTACAAGAATAAAGAGGCTTTAGAGGTGCTGCGTCGACTCAGAAGGACAACTCAAGCTGAAGAGCCTCGGTCCTTTGTGTCTCACGGATTGGAGCATATAGTGGACTGTTCAGGCGACGATACTCTTTCCAGGGAGGCATATGCCGAGTTGCTGCAAATGAGGAACGACCCTTCTGAATATGTCCGATACGGTGTGGAAGGGTTCTTACGGGAGTTGGCTAACGCGGGGTTCAAGTACGACCAAGATGCAAACTCGACCCCTAACCCCAAATGACCTGGTCGCGCTTGAGACGCTACTCATGGGCGAGCCTGAGCACAACCCGTTTCATCTTGGCGGGTTGCGCGAGTATGGGCTGTCCGCGTCCATTTCCGCGCCGCAGGGCAAACCCTGGGCTATAGGCGCTTTCAGGGGGGACGACCTGGCGGGGGTAGTCATGGCTATGCGGGGCACAGGCGGCGTCTGTCATAGCCCGGGCGACAGTGAAACCCTCGACGCACTCGCGGAAGCGTTGCTGGATAGAGCTTCGGCGGGCAGCGTGAGCCTGTTGAGCGGGCACGCCTCTCAGATTGAGCCGTTGCTGCCTCTCCTCCAACAGATAGGCGTCGGGCGCGGCGACAGATGCCACTTCCGCACTCTCTACCCAGGTGACCTAGCCATCCCACAAGCGGCGGACGGCTTTGGCGCGCCCAGGTTGGCGGTTGATGGGGACATGGAGAAGCTGATAGACTTCTACGAGATAGGCTTCTATTCGTTGGCTAACCTGCCCTCGCGCTCGGCATGGCGCAATCGCCTCTTGGAGCAACTAGCTTTGCGCACGCTCTTCATCATTGAGGACGACAAGGGCGAGGTTGCATCGGCTGCCCTATCGAGCGCCGAAGGGGGTGGCGCGGCCATGCTGGGAGGCGTGGCGACGCGGGAGAAGTACAGGGGCATGGGGTTGTCGGCCCTGTGCGTAGGGGCACTCTGCGATTGTCTCTTCATGAGGAGCACTGTGGGCGTGTCGCTTTTCTATCTAAAGGACAACAGCGCGGCGGGCCACGTGTACGACAAGCTAGGCTTTGGCTATGCAGGGGAGTGGTTGCTCGTGCCCCTGGGCATGGGCGTATTGTTCAGCCCGCTCCTCGGTCTGCGCACTCGCTAAAGGGGTTTCAACCCAATTTTACGAATTAAGAAGCCGCAAAGACGCAAAGACGCTAAGATTATTTATTGACTCACCTTACGCAATGGAGTAGCAGGGTTACCGCAAAGTTGAAAGCAAAGCTATGTGGGCAACAAACCAACTAACCCGTGTCATTCTGAGCCGCAGCGAAGAATCACTACACGGGCGTAAGTGTTAGAGATAGTGGCACTGAATTCCCAGATGGGTTGGTAAGGTGAGTGATTCTTCGCTGCGGCTCAGAATGACACGGGTTAGTTGGTCCTACTTCTTCTAGCGACTGCGTAAGGTGAGTTATTGAATCTTAGCGTCTTTGCGTCTTTGCGTCTTTGCGGCTTCTTTGAAAATAGCCAAATTGACGCTCAAATCTGATCTGATCATGGAGATGGCGCGACCATTTTCATTCATAGGCGGGTGGCAACCAGCGATGACAAACTAATATGAAAATGTTGGGATCGGCGGGTAGGGGCGCACGGCCGTGCGCCCCTACGGGTGCGTTCCCGTTTTCATCTACGGGTGATGTGCTCACCGCTCATAGTTACTCTGCGGTGAATAAAGATTCGCGCATATAGCGACTTTGCACCAGCCCTAGATAACTCTTGAGTTTTATGCAAAGCCTGGACGAAGGACAGGGACAATTATCCACACGGTAGTAGGACCGATTGGGGATAGTGCTCTCACGCCCACAGTTATATCATAGTGAAAAGGGTGAGGGAGTAATCTTTATTCCTACTCCCTCACTCCATTCGCTCACCCTATGAAAGGACCAACTATGCTTCGTCGCATGTTGCTAATACCTTGCTTGCTGCTTCTGGCGGGAACCCTGCTCACCGCTTGTAATCCCGCCAATTTCCTTGCCACGCCTACTCCCACTCTCAAGCTCTACCTGCCGCCCACTGAAGCCCCTGCTCAGGCCGATTCGCCCACTGTGCCGCCAGCGGCCACGAAGACGCTCGCCCCGCCGCCTACTCTGGCAATGGATACCTCTGAGGTGAAGCGCGAACTTGCGCAGGTGGAGGCGGACACGTCCAAGATGCGCGGCCTCAAAGCCAGGCGTAAGGTGCCTGAGCACTTCATCTCCAAAGACGAGTTGACCTATAACATGGTCCAGGACACCAACAAGAACTACTCTTCCGAAGCGGCCAAACGCGACGTGCTCCGGCTGTGGTTGCTGCTCTTTATTGACGATCCCACTATGGATTTCCGTCAGATGGAGGTAGACTTCGCCAGCGACGAAATCCTGGGGTACTATGATCCTCACACCAAAGAATTATTCGTGCGTAGCGACCAGGCCACCCTATCGCCCGGCGCCAAAGAGACCCTTGCCCACGAGTTTACACACAGTCTCCAGGACCAGTACCATGATCTGGGCAAGTTCATGCCCGACGGCTTGGACAGCATAGACCACGACAGGTATATGGCGCTTGACGCGATAGTTGAGGGCGACGCCACCGTTTCAGGCATCCTGTACGCCTATAAGAACATGAGCAAGACCGACTATAGGAAAATCTTCCAGAGCGACAACGTTGCCCCTCCCGTGCCCGGACGCGCGCCCGTCTATCTGCAAGAGGGTTGGCAATTCCCCTACAAGCAAGGCTCCGAGTTCGTTTTTTCCGCCCTGAGCCAGAACAACCTCAACTTTAGCGCAATAGATAGGGTCTTCAATGACCCACCCAAGTCCACCGAGCAGCTGATGCACCCCGAAAAGTATTTCACTAAGCACCGCGACGATCCGAAGCCCGTCGCGCTCCCTCCACTCACCGACACATTGGGCACAGGCTGGAAATTCATCGAAACCAATACACTTGGCGAGTTCGACCTGCAAATCATGTTGCGAGAGAACTTTATAGAGCAGCCCGAAGCGTCCGAAGGCTGGGGTGGGGCGCGGTACGCCCTTTATCAGAATGGGGATAACGCGGTCGCTATAATGGGCACGCGCTGGGACACGCACAAGGATGCGGTTGAGTTCGAGACCGCGCTCGAATCGAGCTTCAAGCTCTTCGAGAAACAGGACAACCTCTGGAATGACAGCAGGCGCGTCTTCGGCCTGAAGCATTCCGGCGACCAGATAATGTTCGTCAGTGGCACGCAACGAGCAGCCGTCCAGCATGTGATGGACTCGCTTAAGCCGTGAAACGTGAGGCGTGAAACGTGAGGCGTGAAACGTGAGGCGTGAAACGTGAGGCGTGAAACGTGAGGCGTGAAACGTGAGGCGTGAAACGTGAAACGTAAAACGTGAAACGTGATTACGCTGTTCACGTTTTACGTTTCACGTTTCACGTTTCACGCCTCACGCCTCAGTAATAATCTGTATAGAGCACTACCCCGAACGCCGCCATGCACGACGCTATCAGCGCCAGGTCGCGCTTTTGCTTGTCGGTGATTTCGCCTTTAGCCCAGCGGCCCGCCAGCTGGGTGAGATAGAGGAGCATGTAGGAGAACTGAGTCGCCATGTAGATGAAGTGGTAATAACCGAGCAGGTTCCATCGCCAGGGTTTGGGCATAGTCCAGTTGACCAGGCCGCCCCGTCCCTGCCCAATGTGGAACATCAGCGATATGGCGCTGCCCCCGATGGCTGGCACAAGCAAGCTATTTTTGCTCAACTGAGGCTTCCACCGGGCCAGCGACCTCATCATCAACGCATTGACGACAGGCAGAATAATCCCGTCTCCGAGCCACGCCGACCTGAACGTCAAAGTCGCTCTGTGCTTCTTTATCAGGTCATTCCCGGTGATGAGCATCCAGACGTTAGCGCCGCCCGACACCCCAAACGCCGCCGCAAACGTAATCAGCGCGGTAGTCGCCAGTAACCCTATATCAACATCGTTCTTTTTGCGTGTTTGCATACAACCCCTCTGAAGCGTTAGAAAGTTGGAACGTTAGAACTTTCTAACGCAAATCTCGTGCCCCGCCTTTGTGCTATAATGTGGCACGTACACGCCACACTATGGGAGGAGCTTAGAGAGTGACCTCGCAATCCGTTCAATACTCAGCGAATGACCTGGCGCGCATGGCCCAGCGAGTGCATCCTATTGGCGTCTCGATATTCTCAGAGATGAGCCGCCTCGCCGCCGAGCACAACGCGGTCAACCTCTCGCAGGGTTTCCCCGACTTTCCAGCGCCCGACTGGTTGAAGGAAGCGGCCCAGATTGCCATCGCCCGCGACATCAACCAGTACGCCGTCAGCCAGGGCGCGCCCCGCCTTCGCAAAGCCATAGCAGACAAAGCCGAGCACAGGATGGGCGTCCGCTTTGATGAAACCCGCGAGATCACCGTAACCAACGGGGCCACCGAAGCTATCTTCGACATAATACAGGCCCTTATCAACCCCGGCGACGAAGTCATAGTGTTTGAGCCGTTCTACGACTCCTACGTGCCCAGTATCGAGATAGCAGGAGGTGTGCCCAGGTTTGCGCAGATACGCCCGCCTGACTGGGGCTTCGACCACGAGCGCCTCGCCTCGCTGTTCAATGACAAAACGCGAGCAATCATCATCAACACGCCCCACAACCCGACCGGCAAAGTGTTCAGCATGGACGAACTGCTTCTAATAGCAGACCTATGCAAGCGTCACGACGTGCTGGCGATCACCGATGAAGTGTACGAGCACCTGGTGTACGACGATAACAGGCATGTCTCAATAGCATCGTTGCCTGGAATGCGGGAGCGTACCGTGACTATCAACTCTGCCGCCAAGACCTTCTCGATAACCGGCTGGAAAGTAGGCTATGTACTGGCTCCTACCGACCTCACCGAAGCCCTGCGCAGGATACACCAGTTCGTCACCTTTTGTACGGTCGCTCCCGTGCAGGAGGCGGTATCAGTCGCCCTGGAAACCGCTGAAAGCCGGGGCTATTACACAGACCTACAGACTGCCTATGCCGCTCGCATGGAGAAGCTGATGGGCTATTTGGAGCGTGCCAACCTTAACCCCATTCGTCCACAGGGCACGTTCTTCATCATGTCTGACATATCGGACCTCGGCTTCAAGGACGACGTGGACTTCGCCCGCTATATGACCGCCGAAGTAGGCGTGGCCTGCATCCCACCCTCGGCTTTTTACCACAATCCAGCCGACGGCGCGACCCTGTGCCGGTGGTGCTTCGCCAAGCGCGACGAGACGCTTGATGCGGCGGGCGAGCGCCTAATGAAGTGGGCTGATAAATCAAATAGAATCACGAAGTGATTCTATTTGATTTATCAGCTTAGAAAAGATGCATCCAATAAACAAAAACACTACGTGTTTTTTGTTTATTGAGAGGAATTATGGACCTAAACTTAACAGCTAAACAAATAGAACTTCGCAATAGAATAAGGACCTTCGCGGAGCGAGAGCTTGCGCCCACAGTGGCCGAGCGCGATGAGGCGGGCACTTTCGACAGGTGGGTATTCGACAAGTGTGTGGAGGCAGGGTTGGCTGGCTTGCCCTTCCCTGAAGCGTATTGCGGGGGTGGGGGCAGTATGCTTGACTACATTATTGCCCTGGAAGAGATAGGACGCGTCGAGTCGGCGCAGGTGCTTGTTCTAGCGTCGCATCTCGCGCCGATGACCTGCATTATGCAGCACGGCACCGAGGAGCAGAAGCAGCGATGGCTCGCGCCGATGTGCAAGGGCGAGACGCTGGCTTGCTTCAGCATTACAGAGCCGGGGGCGGGTTCTGATCCCGCTTCTATGAAGTCGCACGCCGTGAGGGAAGGCGACAGTTACGTGCTTAATGGCAAGAAGACCTTCGCCACCAACTCAGGCGAGGCCGACACCTACGTGCTGTTTGCTTCCACCGACCCGGAGGCGGGCGGCAGAGGGGTCAGCGCCTTCATCATAGCGAGGGATACGCCTGGGCTGTCGTTCGGTAAGCCTATCCAGAAGATGGGCGTGCGCACATCTGTGCAGCGGGAGGTGTACCTTGAAGAGGTGCGCATACCCGCAGAGAACCTGCTTGGCGAGGAGGGCCAGGGGTTGCGGATAGCGTTGGCGGCGCTCGACGTTGGGCGTATAGAGATAGCGGCCCAGGGCGTGGGGTTGGCGCAGGGGGCTTACGACTACGCGCTAAATCACGCCCGCGCTCGTGAGCAATTCGGCAAGGCCATAGGCCAGAACCAGGCCGTCAGCTTTATGCTGGCCGACATATACGTGGGGACCGAAGCGGCCCGCCTGTTGACGTATAAGGCCGCGCTCGCATACGACGAGGGCAAGCCGTTCGCTAAAGAGGCAGCGATGGCTAAGTTGTTTGCCACAGACAACGCCATGCGTGTGACCACCGACGCTGTGCAGATTTTAGGAGGTTTTGGGGTTACCAAAGCCAGCCCGGTTGAGCGGTTCATGAGGGACGCGAAGGTCACGCAGATATATGAGGGGACGAACCAGGTGCAGAGGATGGTGATTGCAGGGCATATTATGCGATAAAACAAGAATGGGTCGGCTGCTTGGCAACTGACCCATTCTTGTTTTATCATCTTGAAGTAATCGCCAAGTAGACAATCTTAACGATTTGCCCTCGTGAGGCGTCGTTGCCTGGGCGGAACTCCAGGCAGCCTGCGCCACAATTGTAACCCGATATGATCTGGTGCTTGTAAGCTGTCTCCACGAAGCCGTAGAGAGGGGCAGTTACGGGCACGTCTCGGAAGTGTTGTGTGGTGCTTGCGTCCGGCTGCCAGCCCATCGCCAGAACCACTATCTTGGACAACTGCGCTCTGGTCACGTTGTCGCCTGGGCGGAACGTGCGGTCGTTGTAGCCTGAGATGATATTGCGGTGGTAAGCAGTCTCTATGAAGCTATAGAAGGTGCTGCCCGGAGGCATATCTGTAAAGTGTGGGCCGCCCGACGTATCAATCGGCCACCCCCTGGCGAGCACAATAATCTTGCATAACTGCGCGCGAGTGGTGCTGTCGTTGGGCCGAAAAGTATTGTCCGAATAGCCGGATATGATGCCGCGCCCGAACAGAACGCGAACGGCCTCGTAAAAGTAGTCCGTTGGTTGCACATCTCGGAATGTCATCGGGATGAGGGTAGAAGTGGCTGTAGCAAGCGGAGGAGTGGGTAACGGTGGTGGCGTGATAGTAGGAGTAGGCGATGGCGGCGCATAACGAACGATTTCGCCGCTACCGCCTACAGCCCAACCACGATTATTAGAAGTCATGGCTAGCCCTAAAAGCGGATAGGAAGCGGGACAATCCACTCGATGCCATACGCCTCCGGTATAGTGGTGTATGCAGTCGCCAACGGCCCAGTATTCGCCCGACGCGCCGGGTTCTACATTGTTGAGGGTTGATGCATTGTTATAGGGGTCGAGGCTCCAGGTTCCCTGGTCGAGGTGTAAGATTGGGCGCACATCCATATTATCGTTTTGCTTTGAACCGACGAGCCACCCTTCATTACCTCCAGGAGCGAGAGTTAAATCCCGCAAAAGCGGAAGTCCGGCGGGCAAGAGCGAGGTCCTATCCACCCAGCCTGTGATGGTGCCTGTTGGAACACTACCTACGTACTCTATCAGCGATTGCCTGTCGTCTGTACAGCAGTCACCGCCTGCCGCCCAGCCGTGGGACCGAGAGTCGAGCGCCACCGAATAGAGGGTATGAGTTACCGGGCTGAGTACTTCGGACCAAACGCCGTTGCGGTCTCGCCAGATGGTCCCGTAGCTCCCCACAGCCCAGCCTTCGCCACTGTCCAGCATGGCTATGCCCCGCAGAGTGTGGGTAGGGGTTGCTACCTGCGTCCACGTTACGCCGTCCCACCTGGCGATTATCCCACTGCTGCCCGAATCCGAAAGGCCGACCGCATAGCCTTCCGTGGGCGAGAGCATTTTCACGTTGTAAAAGATGGTGTTAGTGAACGTGGTAGGCACGATTTGCCATGCACCGTTATAGTGCATAATCACTGTGTTGTAAGCGCCATTGCTGAGGCCCCCGCCGCGTGTGACGCTGCCGCCCACAGCCCAAACGTCGTTTGAATCGAGGGCCGACGCGGCATACAGGTCGGCTGTGGTTGGCCCGCCGCTTTGCAGGATCCAGGAGCCGATGTTTGTGTGGACCACAATCGTGTCCGCAGCGCCGACAGCCCATAACTGCCCACTCGCGCCTGAGACCCCGGCCAGGTATCTCCCACTATAATCAACTGTCCAACCGGAACCGTCCCATCTAACTATACCGTTCTCGGTAGCCGCCCAGCCATGGGTCGAGTCGCGCATGTAAATGTCGTATGGAACGCTATGATCGGGCGTGTCCCAGTGGGTCCAGTTACCGACAGTGTAACGGTAAATCCTTCCCTGGTAGAACGAGTCGCCAAAAGTAAAGACATCGGCGGCTATCCATACGTCCCCGTTGGGAGTAGTGGTTATTCCGTACAGATCATCCAGCTCGGTATCGGGGTCGGGCGGTATGGGCACACGGGTCCAATTTGCTCCGTCGTAGTGTAGTAGATCGTTCGAGAAGGTTGCGGAATCATAGTTCAGGACCCACCCGTTGGTTGCGCTTACCATTGAGATGTCCACAGGACTGATCGTACCGGTAATTACCTGGACGTTCCATTTGCTGCCGTCCCAATGCAGTATGCTCGGAGTGCAATCCGGCCCGCACTGGGTGGTCACGCCCCAGACATTGTTGGCGCTGAGGGCTGAGATGCGGTCCAGGTATATGCCAGACCCCAACCCTGTGCTTCTGTCGGTCCAGTTCGCGCCGTCATACTGAAATGCCTTGCTTCCTGCCGCAATCCAGCCGCTATTTTGGGATAGCATGTTTATATCGGTGAGGTCGAGACCCCGCATGTTTTGAGGATCAACATCACTCCATGAGCCTCCAATATAATGTGTGAGGTGACCGTATTCGCCGACCGCCCACGCCTCGCCATCGCCGATGGCGCTAACGCCGAACAGTTGCGGATATAGGTTAGTCCAGTAATTGAGGGAGATGTCTGTGGGTTGCTGTGCGTGAGGATGATTACGTTGGGGACGATGGGCTGGATTCACACCAGGCGCTTCATCCGAGACGCTGACCCTGTTCGGTAAAAGTGGACGTGCCTGTTGGTGGCTGTTCAGTACGCCCTTTGGAGATCGGGTTGAGCGCGCAGATGATGGGCCTGCTATAGACACAATCGCAAACGCGGCTAAGGTAAGCCCACTGATTAGCAAAACCTTCAGGCTACGTCCTCTATACCTTCCAACTGGCACCCGTGAGGCATCTAGAGTGTTCAGCAGGTTTTGGGTGAACAAATCTACTCGCATGTTTCCTTCTCCTCCTACCAGTGGGGTAGGGGCGCACGGCCGTGCGCCCCTACGGGTTGCCGGTCCCTATTTTCAGAACAGGGGCACAGACATAGGGGCGCTGCTTGCCGCGCCCTGGTGGTTGACCACCCAAGCATCCCGATAAGCCACCAGGGCGCGGCA
>JBBQIC010000139.1:0-9977 GCA_038324555.1 Chloroflexia bacterium | reverse complement strand
GTAGTGCCCACGCCTTGCTCGCTTTCCAGCCAGATTTTGCCCCCGTGCGACTCCACGATGCTCTTGCAGATAGCCAGGCCCAGGCCCAATCCGCGCTTCGGGCGGCTCGCCACGTTCTCTGCCTGGAAGAAGCGGCCAAATACATCGGCTGCCTGCGCGGGCGGGATACCGCAGCCGCTGTCGGCCACGCTTATAATTATCCTGTCATGTAGGGTGGGGGAGTAGGGCGTAGGTAGGGGCGCACGGGATTTCGCTTCGCTCCATTGCGCCCCTACGGGATCACCCTCGTCCGCCTCTACTCCCTCGTCCCTCACCCTACTCCCTACGTCGAATCGTATCTCGCCGCCGGGGTCGGTAAACTTGGCGGCGTTGTCCAAGAGGTTCTTGAACACCTGCTCTAGCCTTATCTCGTCGCCAATCACCAGCAAGCCTTCCGGCACGTTATTGGTCAGCGTGAGTTCGTCCTGGTGCATTCGTGGGATCGCCTGGTTGGTCACGCGGGCTATCACAGACGAGAGGTTGAGCGGGGCCATCTCAAGACGCAACATGCCACTCTGCAACTGCGAGTAATCCAGCAGGTCGTTTATCAGCCTCTGGAGCACCGCTGCCTCCTGCTTGGCAGTGCCCAGGAAATCGGTCTGCAAATCGTTCAGAGCGCCTGTCTTGCCCATCAGGATAATATCCAGGAAACCCATGACCGAGTTGAGAGGCGTGCGTAGTTCGTGCGATACGATTGAGAGGAAGTCCGACTTGGCTCGCTCGGTAGCGCGCTCGGCGGTCACGTCGCGCAGCGTGAGCACGGCCCCAAGTACGTTGGAACGTTGGAACGTTGGAACGTTGGAACGTTCTAACGCTTCTTCCGGCGCGGTCATAGGGTGGGCGACGGCGGCGTAGGTGCGTTGGTCGCGCCCTAGACCGAGGTCTACGTCCATGCTGCTCGATTTGGAGTCGTCTACGCACTGCTTGAGTAGATTTATCAGATCGTCGTTGCCTATGAGCGACTCCAGGGGCTGACCCTGCGTGGCGCTGGCGGGCGCGCCCATCAACTGGTCGGCCAGGCTGTTGCTTATCAGCACCTTCGAGTCGGCGTCGGTTACGATAACCCCGTCGCTGATGGAGAGCACGACCGCTTCGATCTTGCGCTTGCTGTCCAGCAATTCGTTGTAGACTATGTGGCTCTCGATGATCAGAGATATGCGATGGGCGAAGATGCTCAACACCTCGAGGAAGTCGTGCTTGGTTGGGTCCAGGCTTCCAGTAGCGGGGTTGAAGGCGACCATGATATAACCGAGCGTGCCGCCGTTGATCGATTCTAGCGGCATAAGTATCAATTGGCGCGGCACGCTGCCTTTGCGGGGCTTGGGCTGCCCCGGCACATGCTCTGCCAGCAGGGCTTCGTTCAGGTACGCGCCCCTGATGTTCGACTCGGTTGGCCTGCCCACTTTCATCAGGTATCGCAAGGTTTCAAGCGACAAGGCGCGCTGCGAACTGTCCGAGTTTCCGGGCCACACATCTTCCATCGAAGCCCACACCTCTGTGTCGCCCGAATCCTGATCGAACCTCCCCACCCTCACGTATGCGAATTGCAGGCTGCTGCGGGCGATGTGCGAGGCTATCTGTGGCATCAGCGCGGGCAAGGGCGCGTCAACCGCCGAGAGGATACCCAGGTTGAGAATATCCGTCAACTGTTCGGTGCGCTGCCGCAGCATAAGAGATTGGTTAGCCATCGTAGTATACAGGCGGCTGCGCTCCAAAGCCCCACCCGAATGGGTCAGCAACGTCTGGCAGAAGGTGGCATGGCGGTGTATAAACTCGTCGGCGGGCAGCGTGGTCGTCAGGCGCAGTATACCCAACGCCTCTTCGCTACCCATAAGGCGGCCCATTACGACCGATAGGCGCTCCGCTTCCGACGATGGACGATGGACGATGGACGATTGCTCGCTATCCTTCGCAAGCTCAGGACCAATCGTCCATCGTCCATCGTCCATCGTCATTTGTTCTTCGACCATCCCTGGCGCGCGCAAGACCTCTACAAGCGTGGGGTCGGTATCCAGCGATAGGGTGTCGGGGCCTCGGAGCAGGCTGTCCTTGCCCTCATAGGCTTCCTTGATGCGGGGCGCGGACGCCATTCCCACCCGCCGCAACTCTTTGTGGTCATCGTCAAAGATGTAAAGTTCGCATGATTGGATAGGCAGAGCCTCCAACGCGCCGTTGACCGTCATATCAACCACAATCGCCGGGTCGAGCGAGGTCTGGACCTCGGCGGCGATGCTGTAAAGCATACTCGATTGTCGCGCCGCGGTCAGCGTCTGCTCGAACAACTCGGCACGTTCGAGAGCTACCGTACTGTGCGATACTGCCAGGCTTGCGGTCTCCTGGATGTCTTCTGGTATAGCCGGAGAGTGTCCCGGCTCGATCACCAGCAGGCCGTAGATACGCCCGCCCTGGGCCAATGGGATGGTGACGCAACTGACGCTGTTGAACAACTGCCTAGCTTCCGGTGGTGCGTTAGGGATCACTACAAGTCCAGGCGTCTCCGTCTGGTGCAGCGCGGTCAATACGCTGCTTACGAATGGGTCCCCTTGCGCTGGCAACGAAATGCTGGCTATGTCGTAGCCCAGCCAATCGCCGTAGCAAGCCCAGCCGCCGATCTTCGCGTGTTCGCTGTCGTGGATGAGGAGCGCGGACGCTTTTGCGCCGAGAATTTGTTGCAACTCGCTGCAAATAATCTGCGCTAGTTGCCTGCGATTGGAAGCCGCGTTGACCTTGAGCATGAGACGATAGAGGGCCGCTGTTTGCTGCTGCTGCACTGAAGCCCTGCTGAAGAGCCTGGCGTTGACGATGGCTATCGTGGCCGCATCTACCAGCTTCTCTGCCGTATCGCGCTCGACCGCGTTGAACGGGTTTGCGCCGTCGCGGGCCAGCAAAATGCAACCTATAGGCTTACCACGGTTTATCAAGGGTAGGCAGAGCAGGCATATACTATCCTGGAGCATCTGCGAAGTGTTGGTGGCTCTGGCCTGCTTCCACAATTCCATTGCGGGCGTACCTTCAACCAGGGCTACTTTTTCCGAGTGTTCGATCAACCCGTCCGTAGCTGCTAGCTCCGCCTGCCCGGTACGCTCATTCAGCAAGTAGATAAGACCCTGCTCGAAGCTGGATAGTTCACTGATGCGCGAGATGATAGTATCCAGCACCTGCGGCAGGTCGAGCGAACTGAGTACGCTCTGCCCGATGGTGTGCAGGCTGGCGATGAGGTCTCCCCGTCGCCGCAGTTCTTCTCCCTGGCGGGTGCGCTCGTCGAGCAGCTTGCTCTTGTGTACGGCGAGAGCGGCTTGCTCGGCAAAGCTGGTGAGCAAGACCTGGTCGTCCTCGGTAAGAGTGTTCGCCTGCGAGTGAGTGACGCAGAGCGTACCTATGACTTTGCGCTCGGCGATGAGCGGCACGCAGAGTATGCTGCGGGTGGTGCGGCCCCACGCCTCATCGTTGTTCGGGTCTACATAGCGCGTATCCTCTCGCACGTCGCCAACGCCAAGGGGGATGCCCTTTTGTGCGACCCACCCCGCCACGCCGACTCCCGGCTGGAAACGCCGTCTGCGCAATTCTGCGGCGTCTATACCGGTCACACATTGGATCACAAGCTCACCCGTCTGGTCATCAACGAGTCCTATAGAACTTTGTTCTGCCTTCAAGACGCGCACAGCGTTGTTGACCACCATTTGCAGCAACTGGTCAAGCTCTATGGTCGAGTTGATAGCGCGTATGCAATCTTGCAGCAAGTCGAGGCGCAGCACCTGTTCAGCGAGGCGTTTTGCGTCCTGCTCGGCGCTGATCTCGGACTCGCGTATCTTCTGGTCGCGGTCTGCAATAGCCCTGGTGAGCGTAGCTTCTTCGGCTATCCTCTGGTTTATGATGCTGAAGATCGCATAGGACATCAGCACGAACGTAACCACTAGCAAGGCCTCAATAAACCCTGCGCCCGCCGGTTGCCCTCCTGGGGTGTAAAGGCTCAGTCCATCTGGCGTACCAAGGAATTGAAGAACGTAGAACAGGATGGGCAGTATGCCGGGCA
Source organism: Chloroflexia bacterium (assembly GCA_038324555.1). Classification (GTDB taxonomy): domain Bacteria; phylum Chloroflexota; class Chloroflexia; order QHBQ01; family JADMIH01; genus JADMIH01. The sequence goes on along the minus strand of JBBQIC010000139.1, from coordinate 5,905 downwards.
GCAACACCAGGCGCGAGGTCCGTCCCGCGACGTGCGCCAGGAACCGGGCCGCCGTGAGCATCATCATAATCAGCACGATAGAGTTTTCGTCCTGCTGGTTGATGATGATTGCGCCCGTCACGAATGCTGTGTCGAACAGGAAATTGAGCACTGCGTAGCGATAGCCCCGCTCGGTTGGGGCGCCTTGCGCGGGGGTTTTCCGGCGTATGCGCGAACTCATATCGAGCAGGTTGAAGACCACTCCCCACGCATACACCACCAGGAGGGCGCGCACGTAGAACCCATAGTCAAATACTCTAAGGAGGTCGTTGCTTCCCGGCACGAGCGCGAACATCCCCAGCGCCAGCATAGCCAGCATCATGAGAACCTCGAAGCCAATCAAGTCGCCAAGGGTCCTTATAGGCTGGTCATATGTATCGCCAAGGAACGCAGCGTCGGGCACTTTGCCGCCAGGAGGCCGCCCGCCTTTGCGCGGATTTATCGTTGTCTTTTTGCCAGGCTGTTCCAAAAATCAATCCCTTTTAGCGTGCTAAAGCTTACTGCTACTGACGAAGCTGCAAAGAATTTAGAACTGTAGAAAAGATTCTATAGCCTAAATATTATAACCTTATGAAAAGCACTTAAACAAGTGTTGCCCGCTCAGACTTTAGGGCTATGTCAAAGTCTGTGGAGCGTGCCGCTTGACGATGGACGATAGACGATGCCTGTTCAATCGTCCATCGTCCATCGTCCATCGTCGGATAAGCGACTTTGACACAGCCCTGACTCAGACTAGGGTCTACTATGAAAATAGCACTAATAATGCCTAATACAATGACATGAATAATAACAATGGTGCTTCCATTTTCATGTGCGGTTGTGAGCCGTCGGCTCATGATGTACTATTCATTTTCTATAGAACGTAGGGCGTAGGGGCAGACCCCCATAGGCGCGAACTTAAGGGCAAACAAACCCACTAACCCGTGTCATTCTGAGCCGCAGCGAAGAATCACTACGAGGTTGTAATCGTTAGAGATAGCGGTACTGATGCCAGACAGGCTGGTAAGGTGAGTGATTCTTCGCTGCGCCTCAGAATGACACGGGTTAGTGGGTTTGTTTGCCCATGTAATCTCCTTAAGTTCGCGCCTATGGGCAGGCCCCTGTGCCATTGACTCCAACTAATTCCGACATAGGGGCGAACCCGACGCCCGGCGACTAAACTCGCGGGCTACGCATAGCAAAGTCCGCCTACACGGACTCCCGTATCTATGATTGGGGTAGTCCCCGAAGGGGGACTTCGCCGCCAAGTAGCCCGCGAGTTTAGTCGCCGGGCGTCGGGTTCGCCCCTATGTTGGGTCGGAACGCCACCCGATTTTGAATTAGTTGGAGTCAATGGCCCCTGTTCTTGCACTAGATGTCAGAAATTGCCTATTGACGCGGAGCTAATACAGTGCTATAGTTGGGGTTGCCTGAGTGCTGAATCAGACGATTACTTCTACGCATTCTGAGGCTTTTCGTTCTACATCTCTCTATATATACACTTACTCACTTCACAGTAAGCCAATCACAACTATAGCTACTTTAGCACTCCCGCATCTGGCCGAGTCGTGCATTGTTCGTTAGCGCAACGGATATTTGTATGCGTACCCGTTATCCATTATGTTTTATGAAAGGAGAGGGGCAAGATGTTTAAAAAGGAAGGAGCAAGGGGAATCTGGCGGTATATAGTTGCCGTGTCGGCGCTATTACTTGCCATCGGAATATTCGCCAATACAGTATCGGCTGGCATACCAATGAATGCACCTGCTGACAAAGGAGGTGCATCTGCCGCGCAACCCCAACCGGCAGGCAAGGAGAAACCATTTGACTGCTCGCGGATGAAGGAAATGGGCATAGACAAGCAGATGAACTTCCACGCCAACGAAATTATGGCAGCCTGCTCAGGCTTGAAGTTCCAACTGCCCAAAGATGCTGCCCCCTCCTCAGCTGACCTTTCAGCGGCTGCTAAAGGTGGCGCCAACGGAAAAACGCTAATCCCCAGCAACTACGGCGGCCCTGATGTGTGCGCCTCCTGCCCGGACGGCACCTACCCCAAAGTCACGCAGTCGGAGAGCATGGTGTGGGGTCATGGCAATACCGTTGTCGTCAACTACAACGATGGTAGGACCTCTCCTACCTGCTATGGTGGCTATTCCTTCTCCACCGATGGAGGCACTACCTGGACCCGTCCAGGTGGCACCGGAGCCTCCCCCATCTGCACGGGGCATGGCACCAACTATGGAGACCCTATCGTCGTGTGGAATGCTCACCTCAATGCCTGGTTCCTGGGGGACCTGACTACCGGGTGCGGTGGACAGGGCATCGGTATGTGGACCTCCACCGATGGTCAGACATTCACTCCCTCCGCTTGTGCCCACTCAGGCACGTCCGATGACCGAGAGAGCATGTGGGTGGATAACGCTCCGTCCTCTCCCTTCTACGGCAGGATGTACGTGTCGTGGAACAACTTCGCCGCTGGACAGAACATCTACGTTGTCTACTCTGACAACGGGACCACCTGGTCAACACCTGTCCAGGTGCAGACGGGAGGCTTTATCCGCAACGTGCAGGACACAGGCTCACCCAACGGAGACGGCACAGTGTTCATAGCAGGTATGAACGAAAGCGGTGGGGGATTGAGCAACCGCACCAACATCATGTATCGCTCCACCAACGGAGGAGCAGCATGGACTGCTATCACGATGGGATCGCCCTTCCCAGGACCGGGAGACGCCTTGTGCGACAACCCGTACTTCGCCAAGATCAGCCCGATCTGGAGGCACATGGGGTGGGGACAGCCGGCAGTAGGACCACAGATTAGTGGGCAGAATGTAGTGCATTACGTGTACGCAGCCCATGGGAGTGGAGCGGACACAGGTGACATCATGTACACCCGCTCGGTAGACAACGGCTCTACATGGTCCACACCAGTCAGGTTGAACACAGACACAGGCACACGCGCCCAGTGGATGCCATCGCTGGCAGTAACCAATGGTGGAAGCGTGATGGCAAGCTGGTATGACAGACGCAACACCTCCAACAATGATTACGAGTGGTATGGGAACATGTCTCGTGACAACGGAGCTACCTGGCAGGGAGACATGGCGGTATCAGACCAGATAATCCCACAACCGTTGCAGCCGGACAGTGGTATCCAGGCTTGCTACGCAGGGGACTACAACTACCACTCAGCAGACGGGCAGAACCTGTATATGACGTGGACGGACGGACGGGTACTTATCAGTGGCAACCCACAGCAGGACGTGTTCTTCGATAAGGTAGTAGGTGGCCCTACCCTCACGCCTACCCCACCGCCATCGTGCGATCCCAACTGCACTCCCACCCGAACATCCACACGCACACCCACCCTCACCACCGTACCGACCATCTGCGGTATGTACACGCCAGGGCCTGTAGTGAATGCGACGATAGCGGCGGGCACAGACGACACGGGCAATCACGGTGACGATGTTGTGACCAGCATCAACCTGCCCTTCCCCGTGCGTTTTTACAACGACCAGCAATACACATCGGCAAACGTAAGCTCCAACGGCAACTTGCAGTTCACCACGCAGAGTACGGCTTTCCCTAACGAGTGCCTGCCTTCAGTAGCGATACCAGGACCCGCAATCTTCCCGTTCTGGGACGACCTGCGTACTGATACCACAGGTAGCTGCTCACCAGGGCCATGCGGTATCTACACCTCGGTAACGGGGAACGCAGGCAGCCGCACATTCAACATCGAGTGGCGCACCTTCTACTTCTCAGGGGCTGGAAGCACCAACTTTGAGATACAATTCCATGAGGGCACGCCTGACTTTGACCTAATTTATGGCAACATAACAGGGGCGCTGGACAGCACGACAGTCGGTGTGCAGGACGGAGGTGTCCGGTTCACGCAAATTGCGTGTAACACGAGTGTGAGCCAGTACCTAAACAAGCGCATACCGATGAGTCTGATTGGCTGTGGGCCCACGAACACGCCCAGCCGCACACCCACCCCGTGCGTGACGTGCCCAACCAATACCCGTACAACCACAGCGACCGGCACGCCATGCGGCGGACAGCCGGGCTGGGCCGACAAAGCGCCGATAACCGCCAGCCCCGGCCTCGTCCGCGCCGACGCTGCTTCCATGGGAAATATGATATACGTAATAGGCGGGCGCAGCGCCGACACTCCGAGCACGTTCAACCAGACTATTTATGTCTACAACCCCGCTACCGACGCCTGGGCTACGGCTTCGACGATGCTCACCGATACCAAGACGAGCAACCTGGCCGTAGTCACGCTCAACGGGCCTAGTGGCCCTCGCATCTACGCGATAGGCGGCTCCACGCCCAGCGGCAGCCCGGACCTAGTGCCTACGAACATAGTGCGTATCTACGACCCTGTCTCAGGTTCGCTGACCAACGCCGACCCGTGGCCTCAGACCAACCCTTCCGTGATCCCCGGCGGCTGGACTGTGTACAACAACAGGCTGTATATGTTCGGCGGATACGACCCGGCAGCTACACCAACCGCGATGATCTCCGACATCTGGGAGTTCAACCCAATGTCGCCGAGGGGCAGCCAGTGGACGCACAAGAACGCCCACCTGTCAATAGCACGCGCCTACATCGCCGTATCTGCCATCGGCAACTTCATATATCTAGCGGGCGGTTCACAGGCCACCGGCAGCCCTCTGACAAACGAGACCATCGTCGAGAAGTATAATCCCGCCAACGACGCCATCAGCGCCGTCGCGCCGTTGCCTGTAGCGTCCAGCAACTTCAAGGGCTTCACCAACGGCACGCTCATGTACGCGCCCGGTGGAGTGTTCCCGACAGCCGTGAACATGATGCAGATATACGACCCTACCTCCAACACCTGGACCAGTGGCGCGCCTATGCTCCACCCAGTGCGAAACTACGCGGCTGTCACAATGGGCAACAGCTTCTACGCCATCGGCGGCTACGAGGCTGCGGCAATCTCAGCCTATAACCAGCGCTTCAACGCGCCCGGCCAATGCGCCACTCCTACCAACACGCCGCCTGGTACGTTTGCCACAGTCACCACCCGCACGCCTACTCGCACGTTCACGCCTGGGCAGGGCACGGCTACCCGCACACCACAGCGCACGATCACCCCATGCGCAGCGTGCAACATGGACGTGCTGGCAGTAGTCACTTCCTGCTACCTGGACGGCACTGTCCACTGGATAGCCATTGTCCACAACCCGGATAGGTGCGGCGTCAACGCTCCCTGGCGGGCCGAACTACAAGTGCGTAACAACGGCGGCAACTTTAGGACGGTCAGAATCCAGTACGCTACAAGCTACTTCGGATCGGGAGACACCGTCATGGACGGATACTTCTGCTACCACTTCTCCTCCAACGTGAGGGACCTGAGAGTGGAGTACCTGTTCGAGGACCAACAGAACAGGAGCCAGGGCAGCAACACCACAGTACAGGAGAGGGCAGCACCCGCTAACATGTACAGCGCCACTCCTGAGAGCGGCATACCAGTCGCCAGGAACAGGAGCGGCGCTAACAACCCATCTACATGCAATGCAGACATGGCCTCTCAGGCGATGTCTCCATGCGAGCAAGGTGGCGACGGTTGCAGCCCGCCACCTTCACCCATACCTACAGGCGCGCCTGTTCTGCCTATAAAGTAGGGGTGGATGGACGATAGACGATAGACGATAGTTGCATTCGTCTATCGTCTATCGCCCTAGTGCAGGATCAAGCAACATGTTAGGGAAAGGGTAGGGGCGACCACATAGGGTCGCCCCTTTCCCTAACAGGTCCCCTGTTCTGTCTCTAGTGCAAGATCAAGCAACATGTTCAAGATTGCCCGTAGGGGCGCACGGCCGTGCGCCCTGCTGGTTGACTGTTACATCAAGAG
>JBBQIC010000138.1:0-10079 GCA_038324555.1 Chloroflexia bacterium | reverse complement strand
GAGGATCGAAACAGTTCTTGTCCATGCCAAACAAGCAGATACTTACTGGTGGTCTGCTCGTCCGGTGGGGCAGTCTTCAGATGTCGGATGCCGAAGGATTTTCGTGCCATAGATTGTGTAGATTAGGGCTATGTCAAAGTCGCATATCCGACGATGGACGATAGACGATGCCTGCTCTATCGTCCATCGTCTATCGTCTATCGTCAAGGGACACGCTTCACCCACTTTGACATAGCCCTATCGTGTAGGTCGTCCATAATTGACTTTTAGCGCAAATCAGCAGCAATACCCTCCACCAATCTCTCCACAGCCAATGTCGAGAGGTCCAGAAACAGCGAAGGTTCTACAAGCTCAAGCTCCAGCAGGCACGGGTTGCCCGCGTCATCGCGTACAATATCAACTCGTGCATACAGTGTATCGTAACCTGTGAGGCGCAGGATGTCCCGCGCTAAAGCGACTTCGTCGTCGGAAGGCATCACTAATCTATAGTCGCTGTCCTTCGACTCGCTATGCAGCACAGGCGGCTTGCTCACCGAGTGGGTCAGTTCTCCACGTATGAATAGCGCCGACCGTTCGCGGTAACTCTCCACGGAAGCCATATAAGGTTGCACCAGTACGTCACCGGTCGCCAGCAGGTTATCGAGATGCGCCTGCCCCTCCGCAAACGAAGCCTCGGACGTAAGCGACACGAGTATGGTAGCGTGAGCAGATGCCGACACGGCGGGCTTGATAACAACATCCTGCCAGCCGCAAGTCGTCATGAGTTGCGCCAAATCCACAGCGTCGCCGCGTTGAAACCATTTTGTGGGCACGATAGGCGCTCCGCGCATGTGCAGATCGCGCAGGTAGCTTTTGTGGCTATTCCAGCGAACAATCTCCGCGCTATTCCGCAGGGCCGCGAGCGCGCTAACCCGTTCGGCCCACTCCAGGAACTCCGCGCGCCGGTGGTGGTAGTCCCAGGTAGAGCGAATTACACACAGGTCGAACGAAGACCAGTCCACGCCAGGGTCGTCCCAAACAACCGCCTCCGCATCAAAGTTCCGTGCTATCAAGGCGGCTTGCAAAAGCTTATCGCTATGATCAAGGTGCGGCAATCCCGAATAGGTCACCAGCCCGATACGTGCGCCGTTATTTGTCATTCAGGTAAGGTGAGCGCCATAGTTTACGTTTCAGGGCCTAATATGTGTCCAGCCAGGCGCGTTCGTCCTGGGCCTTCAAGAGTTGAAGAAAGTTGATAACGTAGTGGGTCGTTAGTGGGAGCAGCAGGCCGCCTGACCACACGAACAACAGACTGAGCCACATTCCCAGCACTCCCGTCAAGAATACCCCCAGCACGCCCTGTGGAGAGTGCATCAGCCCAAAGATAGCAGAGAAACCGACCACCAGAATAGGCAGGGGCACCGTCACACTAAGCGCGCCAATGAGCAGCGACCGGAACAGCAGTTCTTCGAGCGCCACCGCCAACCCCAGCGCGGCGGGCACAAGCAGCCATTCTATGCGCGCACGCGGCATGATGTTCTTCATCACCACGGGCGAATAGATGCCTTTACCCCATACTTTGATGGCAGACAGGGTTAGCCCGTTAGCCACTAACTGCGTCATCAGGCCCAGCAGCAACCCGAGACCCAGGTCGCGCCAGCCATTTTGGAGGGTCCAACCCAGTTGTCCGGGTGTCGCGCCGCTTGCGACGCCCAGCCCTATGCACAGCGCCACTACCATAGCCTTGACTATATTCTCCACCGGGGCCAGAAGCAGGTTCTCGCTTATGGGCACGGTGCGCAATAACCGGCCACTCTGATAAGTGGCCCATGCCAGCGCCGCTGTCAATCCCAGCGAACCGAATACGAAGAGGGGGTACATGCTATAGTATATCAAACAGCCCCTACGATGCCAAAGCGTAGGCTGCCGCCTGTTCTATTGTCATAGCGCGCCCCTCGTTCCAGGCTTTCTCCCAGGCGGCCTCTCCCAGTTGAGCGCGCGCTCTTGCCAGGTCGCGTTCAAAACGCGCCTGGTCTGCGGCGCTTATGCGCGCCCCCGCCGCCTCAAGTAGCGATTGCGCCGCCCCTAGCAGCCTGGCCGCGTGGTCCGCCCGGTCCAGGGCGCAAGCCACCTCCGCCAATCCGAGCAAGCATTGGGCCACGCTCTGCTTGTTCTCCAATTTGCTTCTCAGGACCAGACTCTCCTTGAACAGCATCGTCGCACGTCCATAGTCGCCCCCGTGATAAGCCACCTGTCCCAGCAGCAACAGCGAGAAGCCCGTGCCCGCGTCATTCCCCTGCGTCTTAAATAGCTCCAGGCTTTCCTCGACCGCAGGGGTGGCCCGCTCGTAATCGTCCTGGTTAATCATCGCCTCACCCAGACCGACAAGCGCCATGGCGGTGTACGACCTGTCTCCCAACCCTCTTTCTATCGCCAGACCCTCCTCATAGAGCGCGCGCGCCGTGGCGTAATCGCCCTCCGCGGTAGCCGCGCTTCCGAGAGCTATCAGCGCGTGGCCTGTGCCCCGGTTATCCCCCAACTCACGCCATATCTGGAGATTCTCCTCAAAAGCGGTGCGCGCCACTGTGTAGTCGCCCCGCAGCACGGCTAATCTCCCAAGTGCGAGTAATGCTTTGGCTCGCGTTGTCGAATGCTTTGACGCTTCTGGCCGCGCCAAGAGCGCAGTCAGGCGTGCTTGCCCTTCACTCAGGTGGCTGCGTCGGTCCCAGAACCAGAGAAGCGCGCCCGCAACGCGCAGAGCTATATCTATGTCCTCGCTTATGCCCCATTCGAGCGCCGCCCGTATATTGCCGTGTTCGGTTTCCAGCTTGTCCAGCCAGGCCGCTTGCTCCGGCCCTGACAACTTAGGTTCGATTTCTTCCACCAGGCCCAGATAATACTCAGCGTGCGCCCTGCGTACAACGCCCCCTTCGCTACTATCTACCAGTTGCCACAGCCCATATTCGCGCACCATTTCCAGCATCCTGAAGCGCGACTCGCCTCCGTCTCCCCCTTCGCCCGAAGTCTCGCTGCGAAGCAAGCTCTTGTCCGACAGCGAGGCCAGGCCATCGAGTACGTCAAGCTCAAGAGGGGTGAGGGAATAGGGTGAGGGAGTAGGATTAAGAACTATTCCCTCACCCCACTCCCTCACCCTATTCCCTACGTCACAGACGGCCTCCGCAGCTTCAAGAGTACACCCACCCACGAACACGGCCAGCCGTCTGAACAGCATCTGCTCGCCGGGATCTAGGAGGTCGTAGCTCCATTCAATCGTGCTGCGGAGGGTCTGTTGCCTCTCCGGGAGGTCACGCGCTCCACCGGTTAGCAGTTTGAGCTTGCTGTCCAATCTGCCGAGCATCGCCTCCGGCGAGAGCAAGCGTATTCGCGCAGCAGCGAGTTCAAGGGCCAGGGGCAGGCCGTCCAACTTGATACATATCTCAACTATCGCGGAGGCGTTCTGCTCGGTGATCTCGAACCCAGGCTTGACCAGTTGCCCCCGTTGGACAAAAAGGGCTATCGCCTCGTACTTCGACAACTCTGAGACAGACGGTAGGGGCACACGGGATTTCGCTTCGCTCCATTGCGCCCCTACGGGGGGCAGGGACATAGGTGGGACCGGAAATACCTGTTCGCCTTGCAGGTGCAGCACCTCACGGCTGGTCACCAGCACCCTGAGTTGAGGGGCCGCCGCGATCAGTTCGGCCACCAACGCCGCCGCGTCCACCACCTGCTCGAAGTTGTCCAACAGGAGCAATATTTGCTTATCTCGCAGATAGTCTTTGAGGCTGGCGATGATGGATAGGCCGCCCGTTTCTCTGATACCCAGCGTCTGTGCGATCTGCGAGGCCACTAATCCGGCGTCGCTGATAGCCGACAGGCTCACGAAGAACACCCCGTCCTCGAACTCGTCGAGCAAGCCCGCTCCCACTTCCACCGACAGCCGACTTTTGCCCATGCCCCCTGGCCCCAGGAGCGTGACCAGCCGCGCGTCCGGGCCTAGCAAGAGCGTCTGCACCTCCGCGACCTCTTTGTCCCTCCCAATGAAGGGCGTGGGCTGCGGCGGCAGGTTGTTAGGGCGATAATCGAGCGTCTTGAGGGGAGGGAAGTCGGCGGGCAGGCCGGGGACTACCACCTGGTAGATGTGCTCCGAGTTCTGTAAGTCTTTGAGGCGGTGCTCCCCCAGGTCACGGACTGCCACTCTAGGAGGCAGGGTATCCGTTGCCAACAGGTCGCGTATCAAAGTGTAAGTGGCCTGAGAGAGCAACGTTTGCCCTCCATACCCGGTGGACAGCAGCCGGGCGATGCGGTTCAGATGCGGTCCAACATAGTCCCCGTCGCGTATATCACCCATACCCGTGTGCAGAGCCATACGCACTTTTACCGGTCCTGTTCCCTGACCCCAAAGTTCGTCCTGCAAAGCCCGTTGCGCCGCCAACGCAGCGGAGAGGGCCTGTGGCGCTGTGAGAAACGCCGCGCAGAAGGCGTCGCCCATCGTCCTGAAGACCACGCCACCATTCGATTCTATGGCGTTGCGCAGGATAACATCGTGGCGCTCGACGGCAGCCTTCATCGCGTCGGGCGATTGTTCCCAGCGTCTCGTGCTTCCCTCGATGTCGGTGTACAGAAACGTAACCGTTCCGGTGGGCAACTGCTGCCCGGAACGTGTCAATGGGCCGGTCAATGCTATCTCCTTGAATGAGCCAAAAGCGTGCGCGCATGTGGTCGGGTAATATTATAGCACCCACCTGGAAAATAAAGAAAGAAAGCACCCAACACCAAAAGCGCAAACCACAACCTAAAGCTGTGGTTTGCGCTTTTGATAATAAAGCCGATATGCTGGTTATATTCTGCGACGGTTGAACTTGAGGCCCGCGCCAACAACGCCGAGCGCCGCCAGGACCAGGGCTGCGAAGATATAAGGCTGGTCGCCGATGCCGGTGGCTGGCATCGTTCCGCCACTCATGGACGCGCCACCAGAACTGCTGGCGTTAGCCATCATCATGCCGGCTTTGATGTCGCCACACGAGACGTAGGTGTTGATGTCGCTGGCGGATTTGTGCGCATTGATCGCATAACCGCCCTTGTTAAGTTCGGCTGGGGAAACCATTACTTCCGTTTCGGACTTGCCGTTGACCAGGTTCGTTAGAGGAAAGTCAGGTTTAGGGTCGAGATTGGCGCAGCTACCCTTGTGGATATGCACAGGCTGTGGCGCCGTAGTGCCGTTCTTCAGGTCTAGCATCACCACTACATCGGCGTCACCCTTCGTAGTGATGGTTGCTGTGCCGTCTTCCCCAGAGCCATTCTGAGCCGTCATGGTGACGGTCATGCTGTTGTCGGCTGCGAATATGCTGCCGCTCGATACAATCAGCATAGCCATTACAGCCAGCGCCAAAACCAGTATCTTTTTCATATTTCATCCTCCTAAAGTTGAGTAAGATTGAACCTCCAGGCTATCCAGCAACTGCTGAATCGCCTTTAAGTAACGCACGGCGATTATACATTGGATTGCATTTTCCCACAACTTCAATAAAGGTAAGTATTCAGATAATGGGTAGGGGAAAATGCTGGGTAGGGGCGACCCTTGTGGTCGCCCTCTTGACGAAGACGAAGCGGTATGCAGAGAGGGCAAGAGGGCGACCACAAGGGTCGCCCCTACCCAGCATTTTCCCCTACCCATTATCTGAATACTTACCACAAAAGGGGCATTCTCGCAATAAAAAGCAGGATTGTAAGCGTTCAGATTAGAAGTGCAATCATAGGGGCAGGCCCCCATAGGCGCGAACTTAAGGGCAAACAAACCCTCTGACCCGTGTCATTCTGAGCCGCAGCGAAGAATCTCGTCCCTCGCGCAGATACTGGATTTTCTGTGACCCAACCATCCCCATATACGACGAGATTCTTCACTCCGTTCAGAATGACACGGGTTAGTGGGTTTGTTTGCCCTTAAGTTCGCGCCTATGGGCAGGCTCCCGTGCCTGCCCTGGTGATTTACCTCCAACATTGGGGTGCGCGAAGAGGGCAGGCACGGGGTAGTCCCCCAAGCCTACGATTGCACTTCTAATCTATAGCCAGGCGCTCCCGCCAATCCTCTATCATCTCGGCGTGCTCTTCGTCGTGGGCTACCTGCACGCTGAGACAGGAGGCTATCGAGAGGTCGGCGTGCTCATCTCCTGGCGCGGGCACAAAGAGCGCGGCGTTGTCTATATCCTTCAATACGCCCACCATCTCCTCACGAGAAACGTCCAACTCGGCGCGCACTTCTTCCGGTGACGAATTCAGCGTTTGGGAGTGGTGTTCGACGTTAAACTCCTGGATTTCGTCGTCTTCCAGGTCCAGCAACCGAGGACGCTCACCCTTCAACATCAACCGAAAGGCTTCGGTAGTAGCGCGGTCCCATGCAGCTAAATGGGCAAGTAAGTCGCGCACCGACCAGTCGCCGCACACTCCAGGCTGCGCCATCTGGTCGTCGCGCAACCCCTCAAACGAAGCAACCAATCGCTCTCGAGCGTCGCTCATCTGCCCCGCAAGCATTTGCCTGCGAGCGGTAGCTATAAAGTCCATGTAACCTCCGTTGCGTAGGGAGAGGGAATAGAGTGAGGGAGTAGGATTAAGAACTACTCCCTCACCCTATTCCCTCTCCCTACGTCTATTCACCTACCTGCAAAATAATCGCGTCGCCTTGCGCCGTGCCGGAGCAGATGGCGGCCATGCCGATGCCGCCTCCACGTCTGTTTAGCTCGTGTATCAAGGTGATTATGAGGCGAGCGCCCGACGCGCCGATGGGGTGGCCCAGCGCGACCGCGCCGCCATTCACGTTGACCTTATCTTCACTCAGCCCCAGCTTGCTCATGCTGATGAGCGCCACGCTGGCGAACGCCTCGTTGATCTCCACGAGGTCCAGGTCATCAACGGTCATCCCCAGCTTCTTTAGAGCGTTTTTGCCAGCCAGCGCGGGCGTATAGGCCAGGTAAGGCGTGTCCCAGGCCGCCTCGCCGTAGCCCAGGATTCGCGCCAAGGGTTTGAGGCCGTGCGCCTTCGCGTATTCGGAGGACGCGACCACTACAGCGCCTGCTCCGTCGTTCAAGCCGGGCGCGTTGCCCGCAGTTACCGTGCCGTTCGCGTCGAACACCGGCTTCAGCTTCGCCAGGACTTCCAGCGATGTGTCTCTGCGGGGAGACTCGTCTTTGTCAACTGTGATGTCGCCCTTCTTCTTGTTGGGTATGACTACTGGCACGATCTCTTCGGCGAATTTGCCGTTGTCCATAGCCGCTAATGCGCGCTGGTGTGAGCGCAAGGCCCACGCATCCTGCTGCTCGCGGCTGCACTCTTCTTCGGCGGCTACGGTCGAGCCGTGCTGGCCCATGTGGACCTTCATCAAGGGGTCGGTCAGGCCGTCGTGTACCACGCCGTCAACCAGTTCGCCGTTGCCCATCCGCAGCCCCCATCGGGCCCCGAACGAATAATAGGGCGCGTTGGACATGCTCTCCATGCCGCCCGCCACTATCAACTGGTGATGCCCTAGTCTTATCACGTCGCTGGACAGCGTGACAGCCCTCATACCGCTCGCGCACACCCGGTTTATTGTGTCCGAGGTCACTTCGCGCCCCAGGCCCGCCTTGAACGCCGCCTGCCGCGAGGGCACCTGTCCCAGGCCCGCCTGCACGACGCAGCCCATCATGTTATGCGTAACATCGCCAGCGTCAATACTGGCCCTGTTCATCGCCTCGCGCATGACAATAGCCCCAAGCTCTATGGCGGATAGCGAAGCCAACGAGCCGCCGAACTTGCCGAAGGGCGTTCGGGCGGTTCCTAAGATTACGGGGTGGTTGTTTGTTGCCATTTATTTACTCCTTGTTCTATTGCGCTCCTTATCGGGGCACGAATACATCACTTCTTGAAACCTTTCCAATCCTCAACTGTTACTATTGTTTTCTTGCCATTTACCGCTCTGTCGTAATATTCATCGAAGGTAGTAGGCACGTAACAATAAAGAAGGCCGACTGGCTTGCTTCGTTCAAGTTGAGGGGGAGAATCGGGATAATCTGAAACAGACGTCGTTCTGCCGAAGGTTAGACCCTTGTTTGGGTAAACCAACTCCAAGCTTGTATTATCTACATAGTCAGTGCCGTAACGGATAATAAGAACCTTCTCGGGCGGTCCGAATCTGTCCACCACGTCTTGCAGCGTACAATCAGATGCTGGGGCCTCCACAATGTGCATATCTTTGAGATCCATATCACGCTGTGAGCATTCAAAACGGCATCGCTGTGCGGCAGGTATTGTAGGCACGTAGTTTGCAACAAGTACACCTACAGGGCCAGATAGTTCACCTGGCTTACCGCTAGCGTTCTTGCTGTCGCCATTCTCAGTACCACATGCTGTCAGCGCAAGTAGCACTAAGCCAAGTGCAATCATAACTAAGCTAGTTTTTACTCGTATCAAGGCGAAAGACACTCTACTTGCCATGATAGGGGCCATATAATTCTTCGTCAATCTCTTCACTTGTCAGAGGTTCGAACGAAAGGCTGCCTAAAAGGGCCAATATCGGATCATCTTCTAGTCGCACCTTAGCTGTCCCCGCTGAAGCATCGAGGTCATCAGACCTTGTCAGAGGCTTTTCGACGCTTTCAAGCAGAGCCTGATGCTCCGCTTGGCTGATAGGTATCAGTTGGACTATCCGATGCCCATCCTGCGTGATGAAAACATCTTCACCCTGGACCGCTCTTGCTATCAACTCGTGTAGCCGTATCTGGGCTTCTTCGACGGTAGCCTCAATCATCGTTGCCTAGCCTTCCGTAGGAAGTTGGAACGGATACCGTAGCGCGCTCACCGAATCTACCATATCCTTGCGCTCATAACCGGGCGCGGGCGGTGGCGGACACCTGTAGGGCTTGTCCTGGCGATAGCCAAGCGCATACTCGCCCTGCATAACAGTGTGGACCTCCCGCGTGCCTTCGTAGATGACCGCGCCCCGGCTGTTCCTGAGATAGCGTTCCACAGGGTACTCGGACGAATAGCCGTATGCGCCGTGAACCTCGATAGCGTCGTTGGCGCTCTCAAACGCCACGTTGCAGGCGTGCCACTTGGCGAGCGAGGTCTCGCGGGTGGTCTTCATTCCGTAGTTCTTCATCCAACCCACCCGGTAGCAGAGGAGGCGCGAAGTCTCGATGCCCGCCACCATCTTGGCTATCATCTGCTGCACAAGCTGGAACTTGCCGACCGGACGGCCAAACGCCTGCCGCTCGTTGGCATACTTCACCGATGCGTCCAGGCAAGCCTGCGCGAGGCCGACCGCGCCCGTGGCGACCGTGAAGCGTCCCCAGTCGAGGGCTGACATGGCGATGGCGAATCCTTCGCCTTCTTCGCCCACGCGGTTCTCTTTAGGAACCCGCACGTCCTGCATAACGATCTCGCCTGTGTTGCCGGCGCGCACGCCCAGCTTGCCGTGTATCGTGCCCGTCGAAAGCCCCTCCATGCCCCTTTCCAGGATAAAGGCGGCCATGCCGTGATGCTTCTTCGAGCGGTCCAACGAAGCGAACACCAGAAAATGATCGGCCACATCGGCCAGGCTGATCCAGATTTTGGAGCCGTTCAGTATATAGCTGTCGCCGTCTTTGCGGGCTGTAGTGGCAATATTTCCCGCGTCCGACCCCGCGCCCGGCTCGGTCAGCCCGAAGGTAGCCAGCTTCTCGCCCCGCGCTTGAGGTACGAGATACTTCTGCTTCTGCTCCTCCGAACCCCACTGCAACAGACTCATCGAATTGAGTCCGACGTGTACGCTCTGTATCACTCGGAAAGCGGTCTCGGCACGCTCGATTTCCTCACAAATAAGCCCAAAGGAGATATAATCGAAGCCCGCGCCTCCATACTCTTCGGGTATCGGCCCTCCCAGCAGGCCAAGCGGCCCCATCTTCTTGAAGGCGTCCCAGTTTATCTTCTGCTGCTCGTCGTGCTCGCGGGCGAAAGGCGCGATTTCGTTCTGCGCGAAGTCGTATGTCAGTTTCTGAACGGCTCTTTGCTCGTCGTTGAGTAGAAAGTCCATGCTTGTATGTTGTCCTCTCGTGTTCGGGTTGCAAGTCGCAGGTTGCAGATAGAACCTT
>JBBQIC010000137.1:0-10094 GCA_038324555.1 Chloroflexia bacterium | reverse complement strand
AGCAGGCTGGGCAGGCTATCCGCGTTTAGCCCTTTGAGGATGGGGCTTGGCCTCGTGACCAGCGGTTTGAAGGGCTTCTCAACGTAGTAGGAGCCTGCCAGGCGCACCGTCTCCTTGAGCAGAATGTCGGGTATCGTGTTCACGTCCTCGGCCATGTAATAGCTCCCACCGCCTTTGTCGGCAAGCTGCTTCATCAGTGGGTCCGCGCCCTGTCCGGCTCCAACCGTTGACAGGGTTATGTTTTGAGCCGCCATATCGTTGAGCAAAGGAGAAAAGTCGGCTTGCTTGGTCCAACCGTCGCTGATAAGGATGATATGCTTGATCTTGGCGTCGGTCTGTTCCAGAGAGTTTACAGCAGCCTGCAAACCCGAAAAGATGTTGGTGTTACCTTCAGCAGCTACGGGTTTCAAGTCTGCTTCAAGCTGCCCACCGCCCAACATGCCCATCTCCTCCATATTCACCAGCGAGTGCGCCGTGTCGTCGAAACCGACCACGCCGACCTTGTCCGACGAGTTGAGCACCGAAGCAGCTTTGGCAATCGCTTGCTTGGCTATCTCGACTTTGCTCACTCCAAACTCGGTACGCATTGCAGGGTTGAACTGCTGCGCGGCCCCGCAGTGGCAGCGCCCCATGCTGCCCGACTTGTCGGTCACGAAGGAAAGCGCCAGGGAAGCGCGCTGCTCGGACGTATGCACGTCCATGTTTACGGGAAGAGCCTCCTCGATGGGGCTGCGCAAATAGCCGCCCGCGCCGTAGCTGACGTCGCCGCCAAGCATCACCAGGCCGTGCCCAAGGTCGCGCACGAAGTGTTGGAGCGCTTCCTGGCCCTCTATGCCGATGGCAGCAGCCGAGGCGTTAGCGAGCACTACCGCGTCGTACTGCGCCAGGTGCTCGTCTTTGTGTGGCATACCTTCGGGAGAGACTATGGTCGCGTCTACCTGGCTGGCAGACAGCGCTTGCTTTAGCGGTTCCCCATCTGCTGGACTGCCCGCGACGATGAGCACGCTTGGAGGCCTGCGCAGCATGGTATAGGAGGACGCTTCGTTATTCTGGGCGTACTGGTCGTCCACTGCGCTCACCCGCGCTTTGAAGACATGGAAGCCTCCCTTCGCGGGCTTCACGGTGAAACGCACGGCGTTGTTACCCGCCTTTAGATGCACCTCCTGCTGACCGGCTGGCTCGTCGTTGTCGAAGAGGCTGACGGTTGCCGTGCGGTCCGAGGAGCTTTTGACGAGCGCCTGCACGTCAAACTGCTGCCCGGCAGGTATTTCGTCGGGGCTGGCTACTTTGTCAACGGCCACTTCGTTCTGCGACTGCGCGCCCATCGGCACCACCGAAAGCTGCACGCCCGACAGCCCGGCGAGCCTGGCCTGCCCCGTCGCCTTGCCCACAGTCTCCGCACCGTCGCTGAGGAGCACCAATCTGCGCGAGCCACCCTCCGGGAAGAGCGCCACACCGGCCTGTATCGCCACTTCGATATTGGTCGCGGTAGCCGCCGGATGGTCGCCAAAGGGTTTCCACTCCTTGTCACCGGATAGCGCCCTGGCGACGATTGCCTGGTCGCCGAACAATACGACACCTGCGCGGTCGTCCGGCCCCATCGTCTTCAAGGCGCTCTGCACATACTGGATAGCCGCACTCTGGTTGGCCTGGCTGACGCTGGCCGATTCGTCCACGAGGAAGACCACGTTCAACGGCCCACCCGCCGACACCAGTTGCAACCCTGCCAGCGCGCAGGCGATCAGCGCGAGTATCAACGACCGAATAACGGTGCTAGCCGCTATCCTGGGACGGTCCCTGGGCCGCGCCCGCGCACTGAGCACGCCCAGAGCGATGACAAAGGGAATAGTTAGTAACAGGATGAGAGCTTTTGGCTCAGATATTTGCAACGGAAGGTTCATAGGTCGTCTTTCGTGAAACGTGAAACGTGAAACGTGAAACGTGAAAACCAAACACGATAATCACGCATCACGTTTCACGTTTCACGTTTCACGTACCGCCTCGTCTGCCATTCGGTCAGGGCGCGGCGAATGGCGATGCGCTGGGCGTACACCCACTCTATGATCAATAGTAAGAACCCCAGGAGGGCAACCAGGGGCCAGAGCTCGCGCTTGAAACCCTGCTGTCCTGCCGCGCTGGTGGTGCTTGCCGCCGTTTGCGCGGTGGGCAGTCCGGGCGATTGGTTTGGAGTAATCATGCTTTCGTCGCGGGAAAACAGGTTCACCGCGAAGGCTTCCTGTCCGATTAGCTGGCCGCCCGCGTACTGGCTCACGTAATAGACCCCAGGCTGCGCGGTCTCCGCGAAGGCGACTCTCCCCTGCCCAGCCTTTACCGGGTAGCTCAGTTCCCTGGCGGTAGGGTCTTCCACCACAATCTTGTCTACTTGCGACGACAGAGCCTCGATGCCCACAGGCGCGCCGGGCGACACCTCTGCTGGTAGGCCGCCCGTCGGGTCGGGCAGCAGGTAAGTGATAAGATTGCGCATGAGCAAAGGGAAGGCCGTTTGCAGCGGCAGGTCGCTGTCGTGCAGGTCGAAGGCAAGCGCCGCGAGTTTGCGGTTCTGGCTCTCCCCCGCCACGATGAGAGGCCCCTTATCGCTTGACAAAATGGTTCTGCCCCAGGCAGGCGTCTCCAGATGGACGGCCTTCGAGATATGCACGGGAGCCATTTCCACGAACCGGAGCAGAGGGTCGCGGCTGCCCTGGTCGGCGGTGGAGGAAGACGAGTCTGTATTGTCAGCCGCCGTTGTACTGGGCACAGGTTCGGTGATGATGCCTGTGACGGTGATTACGGGATTAGAAATTTCGGGGGCGATCATAAGCAAATTGCCGGGCGGCGGATGTTTGAGCGTATCGGCAGACGTGCCGGCATCAAATATGGTAAGGTCAACGGGCAAACCGTTGATCTTGTCTGAGGGTTTATAGTCGCCGGGCGCAACTTTGTAGAGGGTCACGGACGGCAGCAGCGACAGCGCCAGTTCGAGGAACTTGTTGCCGCTTGTGACCATCAGCACGTTTGCCGGGGCGCTCGCTCTATTGACCGTCCAGGCCCTGTCGTCCAGGTCCAGCTTATCCTGCCCTGAAAGCGCGGCCTGCACAACGCGAGCCGCTAGGGGCACGTCATCGAGGATCAATTGCTGGGTCGTACCCGGCGCAAGAGACAAGGTGCGCGCCGTCCAGGGCACGTCATCAACGGTCAGGTCGAGCCTGCGCGTAACCGTCACGTTATCGGAGTTGACAACTTGCGCGAAGAGTTGGAGAGTGCCTGCGCGCTGCTCTAACGAGAGGGCGGTGATGCCCTGGTTGGCAGCGCCACGCCCAAGCTGGACAAAATGCAGTTCAGCCTGTAAAGAGCCTATGTTGTCTTTGACCGACGGGAAAACGCCATCGGAGAGCACCCACACGCTGCTGTTGCTCTGTCGAGCAGCCATAACGCTCGCCAATTTGATTGCCTCGGATATATCCGTATCCGCCACCTGGGGTCGCAACCGGCCAATGGCTTCGCGCAGCCGCGCCCTATCGGCGGTAGCGGGAACGACCACAGAAGCGTGGGCGTCCGAGGTAATGAGCGTGGCTGTGCCGTCCTGGGGCAGATTGTCCACTATGCTATCGGCCTGGTCCCGCGCCGCATCGATCCTAGTCTTATTGCCGCGTTCGTCGGCGTCGGCGCTCGCCATACTCGCCGATACGTCAACTATGATTATTACGTGCTGGCCCACCGGCTCGGAAGTAGACAGCCAGGGACGAGCAAGCGCCAGTATGAGTACCAGTAGCGCGAGCAATTGCAGTATCAAGAGCAGCGACACTCGCAATCGCTGCCACAAGGAGTTAGCTTCGCGGTCGCGGGTCAGCGAGTCCCACAGGTGAAGGCTCGCCACCGGGGCCATTGGCCGCCGCAGCTTCAGCAGGTAGAGAGCTAAGATCAGCCCCAAAAGCGGTAGCGCCGCCAGGGCGAGTGGTGCGAGTATTCCCATGGGAGTAGGGTGAGGGAATAGGGTGAGGGAGTAGGAATAAAGACTACTCCCTCACCCTATTCCCTCACCCTATTCATCCTTCTTCACTAGTCTCTTCCAATACCGAGGCGATTATGGCGTCGGGCAAGATGCCTTCGGCTTCGCCGTCGAAGTTCAGGATGAGGCGGTGGCGCAGCGCGGGCAGGGCTGCGGTCTTGACATCCTTGAAAGCTACGTTGTATCTGCCGTCGAGCAGCGCCATGATCTTGCCGCCAAGAATCATGGCTTGCAAGGCGCGGGGCGAGCCTCCGTAGCGCACGTAACGTTTTGCCATCGCAGAGGCTTCCACGTTGTTTGGGTGGGTGGCCCTGAGCACGCGCACCGCATATGCGGTTACGTGTGTGGCGATGGGAGTCTGCCGGGCCAGGTGTTGCATAGCTACTATGTCTGTGGCGTTTACGACGGGGCTGGCTTTGGCGTCTATACCCGACGTGGTTCGGTCCGAGATGGCAATTAGCTCCGCCGCCGAAGGGAACTCGACCGTCAGCTTGAAGAAGAAGCGGTCCAACTGGGCTTCGGGTAGGGGATATGTGCCTTCCATCTCCAGCGGGTTCTGCGTCGCCAGCACGAAGAAAGGCTTGGGCAGCGTATAGATGGTGCGCGCCACCGAGACTGTGCCCTCCTGCATGGCTTCGAGCAGCGCGGATTGCGTCTTGGGGGTGGCCCTGTTTATCTCGTCCGCGAGGAGCAAGTTGGCGAAGACTGGTCCTTCCTGAAACTGGAAACGCTTACCACCGCTCTCGTCTTCGACCAGGATGTTGGTTCCGATTATGTCGGCGGGCATCAGGTCGGGCGTGAATTGGACCCGACTGAACTTACAATCTATGGCGTCGGCAAGCGTCCTGACGAGCATTGTCTTACCGAGGCCGGGCACGCCCTCCAACAAGGCGTTACCGCCCGCCAGCAGGCACACAAGCACCTGATGTACCACATGACGCTGGCCGACTATCACCTTGCCCACTTCATGCTCGATGCGCAGAGCCTTCTCACGAAACTCCTCCACGCTCATATCAGTGGCGGTTCCCACTTGTGTCTCTTGCAACTGCGTATCAGTATGGCGTGTACTCAACAGTTCGCTTCTCCTTAGTAGAATAAATCTAAACAAAATCACTGCGTGATTTTTGTTTAGATTTATACAAAGTCTTGAACCTTCTAACCTTCTAACCTTCTAACTCATGTTACGCACTCTATCGAAGAAACGAACCCACTAACCCGTGTCATTCTGAACGCAGTGAAGAATCTCGTCCTTTACCCTTATGTTGGAGAACGGTTTGTGCCCAAGCATCCACGCCTATAACGAGATTCTTCACTGCGTTCAGAATGACACGGGTTAGTGGGTTCGTTCCCCTCATTACCTTCTGCCTTGTGCCTGATAT
This sequence comes from Chloroflexia bacterium, assembly GCA_038324555.1. Lineage (GTDB taxonomy): Bacteria > Chloroflexota > Chloroflexia > QHBQ01 > JADMIH01 > JADMIH01. The sequence goes on along the minus strand of JBBQIC010000137.1, from coordinate 4,706 downwards.
ATCTCCACGGTTGCGTAACGTGAGCTTCTAACTTATTTTCCCAGGGCGGCGAAGTAGTCTCTAACGTATTGTTTGGCGTCGGGAGGGACATACGCGCGGTCCAACGCCTGAATTGCCTGTTCGCTGTACTGGCCCAGAACCTGAGTATAAGGCGTGTGGATGGTGTTGACGCTGCCGAGACCGAGGTTCGAGGGGGAAGATGCGCCCGCCGGACCTTCTCCCGCCCGGCCACCTGAAGTTGAAGCGGACGGAAGCTGTTCGGGAGCGGCCTGCCCTGCGACGCCCGATGGCTGAGTCCCATCTTTGCCGGGAACGTAAACGCGCTCGGCTTGCGGGTCGCCCGTTTGCCCGCCCTGGGCCTGACCACCGACCGCCGATATTCCCGTGCCTTGCGCGTCGCCCGTAGGCTTCTGTGAGCCTCCGGCGCCGCGTATAGGGCCGTTGATGCGCCCAAGGTTGCTGCCCTGGGAGCCTGTACCCGCGCCTCCTCCGCTTCCGGCGCTGCCAGGCTGCTGGCTGGTTCCAGATTGGCCTGTAGGCTGGCCCCCCTGTCCGCCCTGACCGCCGCCTTGTCCATTGGTATTAGCACTACCTCCCGTACCGGGCTGGCCGGACTGCTGGCCGTTTCCGGGGTTCGACCCAAAAGCGGCCTGATTCTGGCCGATACGCGAAGCTGCCAGGCTGGAACTCCCGTCGGCTTCGGGCGTGTCTGCGGGGTTCGCGGTCTGGCCGTCGCCACTATCCGCCTGGGCAGACGCGCTGCGCCGGAAACCAACCTGCCCGCGCTTGCTGGCAGTTGTACCCGCCTTTGCTATACTCTGCCGCCCGTCCTCCAACTTTGCGAGAGTGTTCTCCACAGCTTGCGCGGACTGCTGTTGAGCCATGGCGTCCTGGAAACGCTTGCTGGCCTGGTCGAGCGCGCTTGCGGCCTTAGACCAATCGGACTTGCGAACGGCGGCTGCCGCGTCCAGTAGATTCTGCGCCAATTGCGAGTCTTTTGCGGTTGCGGCATTCGCTGCACGTTCGAGGTCGTTTGCCAGGCGTCTTGATTGGGTTACAGACAGATTCTTTAGAAGCGGCTTGAGATCGTGTATCGCGTCCTCGGTTGAAGTAAGATCGCTTAACTCGTTGGTGGACGCCTGAGAAGAGTTGGTGATGTCGGCTATGCTGTTCTGGACGAGACCGGCTGCGCGTACCACCGGCCCGAAGTCTGTAGAAGCTAAGGGAGGCGCAAGGCTGCGTATATTTTGCTCCACATCGGCGATAGTCGCCAGGGCGTCTGCGCGATCAATCTGCTGCGCCCGCAGTTGCTTTTGGAGAGCGTCCAGTTGCGAAGCCAGGTTTTGCTTGAGGTCGTTGGGGATGTCGGGCCGGGTGATGATTTCGGCCCTCAGATCGGCCAGCTTTTGCGCCTGCGCTTCCATAGTTACACGCACTACGTCGCGCTCAGTCTTGATAGCGTCAAGCTGCGTAGGCACGAGCATGGTCGCCAACAACGCTAAGGCCGCCACTGAACTTATGAGGACCGGCCATCGGTTGAGCTTGCAGTGGAACCGCCCAGGCAGAAATATCATGCGCTCCGTAAGCAGCATGGCCGTATCGGAGGCCAACCTATTCTTGAATATGGCCCCGACATTGGACAGGTTGAGTAGCTTGTCGCGGCCCTCAAGCTCCAGGTAAGTGCTCAGGCGTTGGTCCAGCCCCAGCGCAGCGTCAAGATACCGGGCGCATTGGCTCCGAGTTATACGCAAACGACGCGACCACGTAAAATAGGCAGCGAACCAGACCGCCAGAGCAAGTGCGATAGGCCACCGAGGCAGATCAAGAAGCGTGAACCGCACCATAGCGACCCAACCCGCAGCCGCCAGCACAGGCAACCAGAAGCTGACCGCCAGCCAGCGTAAAGCAGCATACCACCGGAGGCGGGTCCGCGCGGCATCTATAGCAGCCTCGATTACGGCCTGTTGGCGCGCGCTGTCCTCATTCGCGCCAGTAGTTATGCTTTTCTTGCCCGCCATTGCGACCTCCAATGTGGTGGCGACGCGCCGATGTTGAGTGTATAGAGGAACGCATATCTATTATAATCTACGGGAACTGATACAAGCTACTGCATCAAGGCTTAAACAACCGCGGCCATTGGTACTATAGTTATTAACTCCGAAATTGGACATATGGTTCCAAGATCGCCTTCCCCGATTTGATTTTGCACCAGAGAACAAGGTTTATCCAGGGTATGCTTGCAAGTAAGTGTTCAGATTTGGGGCACCCTGTAGAGGCGAACCTTGTGTTCGCCCTCTTGACGAAGTGGTATACAGACAGGGTACCCCAAATCTGAACACTTACGTCTGTAAACTACAACAATACGAACCAACAAATCCAAGGAGTATGCGCATCGTGTACTTTTTTCCTACTACTTTAGTAGTAGCCTTCGGTTCGCCCGACCAGTACTAACCCCTAATCTGCCAGCTAATTTTTGAGCTTCGCGTCTCACCCTCTTTTACCTCAGAGTAGTGATGTGGGTCTGAGGGGCCGCCCCTATACTCAATGATAAGAGCAACCACCAGGGCGTGGTAGCGAAATCCGTAATCGAGTATATCTATCGTCCTTCATTCATCTATTAGGAGAGAGTAACCAATGAACAAGCAACCCGTTCGCAAGACCTTATCGCACCTGAGCCGAGCCTTAGCATTGATATGCTTCGGCATACTATTGGCCGCGGTCGTTCCAGGCTCCCTATGGTTCAACGGCAATTTATCAGGTATAGCTGAAGCCAAAGGCAACCAGACGGCGGGCCATGCGCACGACAAGGTAAGTATCTGCCACCGCACAGGCTCGCAGCACAACCCTTATGTGGAGATCAACGTCGACCGTAGCGCGCTGCCCGCTCACCTGGGCCATGGCGACATCTACCCCGTGCCAGCCGAAGGCTGCCCATCGGGCGCTAATCCGCCGACTGATACCCCAGTATCTAATGTAACTTCGACTGAGACTCCCACGCCCGTTCAGGGAACGGCCACGCCCGACGACGACAAGGTAACCATCTGCCACCGCACAGGCTCGCAACACAACCCATACGTGGAGATCAACGTCAGCCGCAGAGCGCTGCCCGCTCACCTGGGTCATGGCGACATCTATCCTGTGCCACCCGAAGGCTGCCCATCGGGCGCTAATCCGCCGACCGACACGCCCCAGGCGACCGACACGCCCCAGGCGACCAACACACCGCAAGCAACCAATACTCATCAGGCGACCAATACGCCCCCGCCTGCCAACACGGCTACACCCGTCGAGGAAAAGGTATACATCTGCCACCGCACAGGCTCGCGACACAACCCATACGTGGAGATCCATGTCAGCCGCAACGCGCTGCCCGCTCACCTGGCTCATGGCGACATCTACCCCGTGCCAGCCAACGGCTGCCCAGCGAGTCTAAGCACGCCAAGCGTAACGCGCGAGCCTACCAGACAACCAATGACACCAACCAATGCTCCAACCAATACGCCAATAGCGACTCCAACCTATGCTCCAACCAATACGCATACGGCGGCAACCCACACCAGCACTCCTGTGCCACCCACGAGTACGCCTAGACCGCGGCTCCCTAAGCCTTCGAATACGCCAGCGGACACCTCAACGCCCCTGGTTCCCACATTCACTGCAACGGTCAGCGCCGCCCAATCAACCGCGACAAACACGGTTGTACCTGTGGCTTTGGTAGTAGTGCAACCCGCAAAGCCCGCGCCCCCCGTCGCGCAGCATGTGCTGGCGGCAGTTGAAGCGCCGCCCGCAGAGGTCTCCCAGGCAGTTGCTGGCGCAGAGGCCGCCCCGGTAGCTGCTGCCCCAGCGATCCCGGCCCGAACGCCTGCCTCCGTACTGCCAATCACCGGCCTGGCTTCGAACGAGGTTACCTCTCTGCTGGTGGTGCTCGGGCTGGCAGCCGCAACACTCATCGTCGGTGTACATATGAGGCGACGCCGTACTCGCTTCCACATCGAGATCGATCTGTAATCACCAGTTCGGCAGACGCTGTCCAGAAACCCCTCCCCACTCTTTGTGGAGGGGTTTCTGGCTGGCTCTCAGACCTGCTTACTCTCGTTCTGAGAGCAAATGGCATCGCAGGAAACTAGTGCAGCTTCAAGAGAGTTATTAGGGAAAGGGTAGGGGCGACCCTATGTGGTCGCCCTGGTGGGAAAGACGCCCCAGCGAGAGGGCGACCACATAGGGTCGCTCCTACCCTTTCCCTAACAGGTCCCCTGTTCTTGCATTAGCGGCCAGGCTCCTGTGCCTGTACCTACGACCCCAAATACCCCGACCAACCGATGTATTGGTTGCCCAGCATGGCAGCGTAAGCTATAATTGTCTATGTATCAGGACTTACGCAAAATATACATCGTCTATCGTCTCTGCGTAAGCCCTATGTACATTAGCTAATAGGTGGTCTTGACGATAGTCTCGGATAGCGTGGTTCGGGTTTGCGTCTCTTATTCGTCGCTACTTTTGGGGTAATAAGTTGGAAATATTCGGTGTCGGCTTACAGGAAGTGATTGTTATAGCGGTCGTGGCGCTGATAATATTGGGACCAGAACGACTGCCGGAAGCTGCGCGTACCCTCGGCAAGGGTATAGCGGATCTCCGGCGGGCGATGGAGCCTGCGCGCAGCGCGTGGGCCGACGTAACGCGGGAGATAAATAGCACCATGCAAGAGG
>JBBQIC010000136.1:0-10097 GCA_038324555.1 Chloroflexia bacterium | reverse complement strand
TACGCAATACGCAATAGACTAGGAGGTAAAGAAAATGGCCGGATACAATCAGAAAGACCCATTGACCCGAGGGCTAGGTATGGCGGTCGCGCTTGGGGCGCTGGCTTTTGGCGCGGGCGCTGCCCTGCTGAATAGCGAGCGAACACGCCAGATGCGTGACGATCTTGAGCGGCAAATCGGAGATTTGTCGGACAAGGTTGAGCGCGCCCTGACCGAGCGCAGACCCGAAATAGAGGACGCCATAGAGCGCAGCCGGCGGGTTGCGGTAGACGGGCTAGAGAAGTTCAAAGGCGTTGTCGAGGATAGCGCAGACAAGGCCCAGGAATACGTGCATCGCGCCAGCACAAAGACAGCGGAAGCCACAGCTGATACAGGCACGCGCGCCGAAGCTGCTATGCTGGAAGCCGGAGAGCCGCTAGAGTCAGGTATGTCCGAGCAAAACACTTCGGGTTCTGAATCTGGCGAACCTACCCGCCGCATGGACGCAGAGAACGATTCGGATATTACCAGCAATCCGGGTTACTAATAGCAAGTCATAAAACAAATACGACCACACAAGGTGGTCGTATTTGTTTTATCTGCGTTTGAACCAGCGTTTAATGGCTGCTAATGGGTCGTCAGTGATGTCGCGCCTGGTATTAAAATCTATCACCTGACCGCGCCAACGCTTCTCTTCGTGGGTAGACCAACCACCAGTTGTGGTGCCCGTCGAGCGGTACAGGAATATCGGCACGAGGAACAGCACTACGGAGAGTATCACGAGCACCGAGGCCAGAGGCGGGTAAAAACCACGCACGATTAAAGCCAGCAAGGCCACCCCGAAAGCCGCCGCAATATATTGGCCCGCGCTGGCACCCTTCCAATTCGTAGGGAGGCTTGGACCTTTGCGGCTTGGGCTGCTGCTGGGACGGAAGCTATTCAAGCGATCTCCAACTGCCTCGGCCTTCTTCTTGCGCTCCGGGTCTTTGTCGAATTTCTCCAGGATCTCCTCAATCTCGCGCTCGTATTTCTGCTTATCCTGTTCGTAGCGTTGCTTATCCATAACGTCCCTGTCCTCTCAACGGCTGTGCCCCCAACTCGCTATCTTGATTCTACATACCCAAGGGACTGATGACAAGGGTAATAAGGTACTAATGTGCCCATTCTTCTCCGCCTCGGCGTTCAGCGACTTCTTTCTCGATTTCGGCAGAACCTAGCAGTGGCATACTTGAAGCGATGACTTGGATACGAATCTCCTGTAATTTGAGACCAAGTGGCGTTTTCGGTTCATAGGAAATACTCTCCTGTGAGACAGGGTCCGCAGATTTAGCTATGCCATTACCTGGAGTGGCTTCTACTAAGCCCAGATTTATGACTTTCTTATCCATTTAGAAACTCCCACACACTTGCTCTACACATACGTTAGTAGAGAATTTTCCTGTCGCATTCGTACCATATTATACCAGCCTACCTCTTCTTATCCACCACCAGCAGCGTGATCGAATATGGCGGGAACTTATAACCGATGCTCCCACTGTTCACTTGCACATCGGCCAGCGCCTGAATAGCCCCTTTGGTGTCGTTACCAAGCTGGTACACCTTTGCCTTGCCCTGGAACGTGCCCCCACGTAGCTCTATGTGGGCCTGTTGCTGCTCTTTCTCGGTCTTGTTTATCACTATGATTTTGGCCTGGTTGGTCTTCGTGTCTTCGCTGGCGAATACAGAAAGCTTGTCAGGGTTGGGCGATTGCGCGAGCACCGACACGTCGCCGAACGTGGCATTGTGCCCCTCGAAGTTGCGATACATCTTGAAGGCGTTGAGGCCGGGCGAGCCGAGCTTGGGGTTAGTCCAATAGCAGGCCAGGTAAACGCCTTCGCGTCCATAGATGCCGAGCACGTCAGCGATAGCCAGCGCGCCGTTCACCGTCTCGTCGGCCCCCCAGTTCCACTCGGTTATACCCAGCTTCGTGCCTGGATAATACTGGTCTATCCAGCCCTTCATGCGCGGGATTAGCTGCACCGAACTCTGCTCGCTGCGAGCTATCCACGATTCGTCCTTGTAAGTTGGGTCCCATAATGAGCGGGTGGAGCGCAGGCGTAGGGCGGCGGTTTTGGCGTCTGCTTTGTTGCTGTATATGCCCTGGCCCTGCGGATAGTAGTGGATGTCGAGCACGTCGAGGGTGCGCTGGCCCGCCTGCTGGTCGTGCTTATGCACCTGGTCGAGGAACCAGGGGAGGAGGGGCGTACCGCCGTGCGCTTTGCGGTCGGCGGCGGTCTTGAAGCCGTCGCTGCCCCGGTCGAGGGCCGAATACCAGTAGCCCGTCCAACCGGAGACAACAGGCCCTGTCACCTGCACCGTTTTGTCTACGGCTTTCACAGCGCCAGCGTAATCGAGGAAGGTCTTGAGCAGGTCGTCATAGCCGACGCGCACCGGGTGCAGGTCAACATGGGTATCATCAGCCCACAGGTCAGGCTCGTTGTCCATCGAGTAGAAGCGCACGCCTCCACCATCAGCTTTGCCAAAGGTATGCACCATGTGGTTGACCCACTCGTCCTGGTAGATGGCTCCGGCGTTTTTGTCCGGCGGGTCCTGGAAGGGGCTGCCCTTGCGCGCGACCGACTTGACACTGATCGTCTGCTGGTTTTGCCTGGGGTCGTAGCCTGGAATGGCCTCCGATCCTGGGGACACCGGCGCGCCCCCTTCCTGCGGCACTCCGGTCGAGCGGGTATTGTTGTCGTCGTTCTTTGCTACGTGGCCCAGCATCGGCACGGTGAGCAGCGTTTCGGCCCCTACGCGCTTGTCGGCCTTGAAGAACATATCGGCAAGGCCGGACGGCTGCTTATAGGCCGGATCGTTCGGCTCACGGGAGTAGTTTCGGAACTCCCAGTCGCTGCCCGCATTGCGGGCATTGCCGAGCGTCCAGTTGTAGGTTGACGTGGCGTTACCGCCCTGCCGGTTGAGGCTCACGTTACCGTCTTTGACGACATCTTCCGGCACTTGCGACATACCATATATGAGCGGGCTGATGGGTTGCCTATTGGCGCGCAGATCAACCGTAATCGCGACCTCGGAAGTTACGGGTGTGGGGAGCGCGGAGTTATCGCGATAGAACTCGATGCCGTCCAGGAAATAAGGAGATTGGCCGTGCCCGCTAACGTCCTGGAAGACGACCCTCGCGCTTCTCTGATCACCAACGCCCAGGTCGCCAAACGGTATAAACACTTCTTGCCATTTGTTGGCCTGGACGCTTCCCTCTTTTATGTATTTTTCGACGTGCAGGCGGTTCCCCTCGCCCCCATCGGTATAGACCATCGCGCCTATTAGCTGGCCGCCTGCTTCCCCTCCATTCACCCAGAAATGAAGATGGCTGTACTCGCTCGTATCTACGGTGTTGGAGTTGTTCCAATCTGCGACGGAGAAAGCGCCCCAGGCGTCCGGGTAGGTAACTTTGATGGTGGGGTGGCCGTTCCGTAGGCAGCCGGTATCGTGCATAGAAGGCTTGACCCCGCCCCAGGACGCATCACTCCAACCGTCCGACAGTTTGCCGCCGCTATAGACGACGAATGGGGTTACTATTCCCGAAGGCTGGACGACTGACTCCAGCGCAGAAGAGGACGCGCCTATGCCCGATGCCTGGCCGGGCGCACAAAAGCTGGGCATACCAGGCGCTGTCTGTTGGCCGTTGCTTGCCGTCTTACCTGAAGGGTCTGTACCCGTTGGGTTGCCCTGCTGACCCTGGCTCTGCGACTGTGCGTTATTCGCTTTGAAAGGGTTGCAACCAGCCACCAGAAGGCTCACAACCAGGATAACAGCTATCGGAAGCGACTTCAGGCGGTCCGGTTTGTTGGCGCTTTTACGTGTTTGTTTAAGCATTCGCGCTCCTCAATAAGATGGGACCTGCACACTACATAATACCACGCAGCCTGCCGATTTGCGGTATAAAAAGGCCCCCTCTTAAGAAACTGTAAGAGAGGGCCTAGCGCCGACGCGCCACAGTAACATGTAACTTTATGAGTTTCTAACTTTCTATCTTTTGCGACGGCTCGTTAGAGAAGATGCGAATAAATCAAAGGCCAGCAGAGCTAAGAAGACCAAAGTTATTTCCAACATCGCTGTGTCCCTTTCACCTCTGCGTAAAGTTTGCTCGACGAGTTTTTTCGGATGCTATTATCTTATTCGAGAAAGGGTTACAACTGAATAGTCTATTGGTCCTACCACCCTACGGGACTTCTGGCCTATTTGTATGCCTGTGCCTTTTGAGGTCAGTTGACCCAGTTGACATTAAATCATACGCTCTTGCCAAAATGAGTCGAGTTGCCCGTTAAAGGGCACGCTTATAGTCGCGGCTGTCTGCGCCAAACCGCAATGCAAGTATATCGAGAGTTATGAGCGTCATGAGCGCCACAACTGCTATTGTTAGAGTTTCCATCGTTTTCCTCCCCGGATTGCGTAGGGCACCGCTAGCTACAGTCCCTCTCTTTATATTATCTCACTTTTCAGGTCGTTGGGTATGAGGCAAAGGTTGTAAAGGGGGTAGGTCTGGGGCTGTACAGCTAATAAGAAAAAGAGGGCGCACCGAGCGCCCCTTTTTCATTTGTATACGCATATAAAAATGGGCGGTCTATATATTACGCACTTGCCTGTTTGGCTCCTGCTGCTACCGGCTCGGCCACCGGGGGAGCGCTCGTTGCAGGAGCGACGATTGCCTCGTCTGCGGGCTTGACCTGTGCGGGTGAAGCCGGGGCCGCAGTAGGCGCAGGAGTCGCGGCTGCCGCATCTACGGGCTTTGCCAGAGCGGGCGAGGCCGGGGCCGGAGTAGTGGTTGCCGCGGGGCGTGGCGACTTGGGGGGCGTAATACCTTTTGGAGGCTTGAGAGACACCATCATCGTCATGCTCTTACCTTCCATCTTTGAAGGCGCTTCCACGATAACGTCACTGCCCAGCAAGAGTTGCACCTGTTGAAGCAAATCCCGGCCCAGGTTGGTATGAGCAAGCTCGCGGCCCTTGAACTTTACCGTCAACTTTACTTTATTGCCTTCTTCGAGGAAGCGCTTCGCCATCCTGGTCTTGGTGTCAATGTCGTGGTCGTCTATCTTGGGACTGAAACGCACTTCTTTTATGACAACCGATTTCTGGCTCTTGCGCGAGTCGCGGTCTTTCTTCGTCTGCTCATACTTGAACTTTCCGTAATCCATGATTTTGCAGACCGGGGGAACTGCGTTAGGGGCTACTTCTACAAGGTCAAGCGCACGCTGGCGGGCCAGGGCAATAGCGTCTTTCGTAAACATGAGTGTGTTTTCGCCGCTGTCGCCGATCAACCTTACCTCACGCGCCCTGATTCGTTCATTTACACGATAGTTCTGGCTAATATGTTTTCTCCTTCGGAATAAAATATCGGTTACATTTCGACTCTATTTGTGTGGCTGAGGTTCCAGAGAAAAGGAATCCGGAGCCTATTCTATAGAGTTATATTTGTGCTTAAGATTATCACAACTGATAGCCTTAGTCAATAGGACAGAAGGTGTAGATTTTGGACAAGAATCTCGGCCTAAACCCGGCCCCTTGACGATGGACGATGGACGATGGACGATGGACGATGGACGATTGAGCAGTCATCGTCCATCGTCTATCGTCTATCGTCTATCGTCCATCGTCCGATAAGCGACTTTGACACAACCCTATCATAACCAAATGCGGCTGTTTCAGGGACTCTTCTTGATCTCCGCGTATGAAGGGTGTGGAAGGAAGCCTATGTATTGCTCCGGGCGGCCAGGACCCCAGTAGGAGACGAAGGCCGTGCCTATGATGCGGTTTACGTCCAGGGCGTCCCAGATGTGCGAGTCGCTCGAGTTGTTACGGTTATCGCCCAGCACGTATATATGGTCGGGCGGCACTTTGGTGGGGGCGACTGCATAATCGGGGTGCTCTTTTATGTAAGGCTCGTCCAGTTTCACCCCGTTCACAAAGACGCCACAGCCTCCGCAGTCGTGGTTGGTAGGGCCTAGAGGGTTGGGATCGGGCCTGATCTCGATGGTCTCGCCCTCAACGGCTATCACGCGCTTGATGAAGTCTTTAGGCTCTCTTGGGGCTTCAAAGACGATGATGTCGCCACGCTGTGGGCCGTGAAAGAGATATTGTTCCTTTGCAGGTACGCTACTATCGGACAGCCTCTGAAAGTAGTTAGCGTCGTAGCGAAAATAGAGGGCCTTATTGACGAGTATATATTGCTCAGAATGGAGGCTGGGAAGCATACTGTCTCCCTCCACTTTGAAGTTTTGCACTACGGCGCGCACCACGAAAAAGATGATTAGCGTGAGCACTATCGTCTCGGCAACTTCGCGCAGCACGCTCTTGTTGCCCATGTAACTCTCATGCACGGCAAGCACATCGTGCTCCTCCCGTTGAGGGAGGCGGTGCATGTCCGCGTGGCGATGCCAGTATCCGTCGTCTTCTACGTTGAAACTCATTTATATTCTCAATGCAATGCAGATTTTGTGCCGTATCGTCAGCGTCGTCAACAGTATAACGGTTGGGGTTGGGATGAGGCAAGCGTGCCAGGTGAGAAAGTGTGAAAACTTTCGATAGAGCATCGCTTTTTGTCGGTTTTGGCATTGATAAGTGGTTCCAGATATGGTATCATATGTTAACAATAGAGTTTGGCGGAGTAGATGCCCAGTAGATGCGATAAACTTCTAAAGAAAGCGCAAAATTCGCCCAATAACCTTCGTTTCGAGGATATTTGTTATCTCGCTGAATGTTATGGATTTGAGTTTAAAGGACAAAGGGGTAGCCATAGACAGTACAAGCGTCCAGGCCACAACGAACTAATGAATTTTCAAAGTGTTCGTGGTAAGGCTAAATCTAATGAGGTCACGCAGCTTCTGAACGCTATTGAAGGACTTGGCAGACTCGATGAAGATGGCAAGCATTAATCATATGAATAACTACAGTTTCACTATCACCTGGAGTGATGAAGACGAGGGCTATATTGCCGTGTGTCCCGAATTTCCCGGCCAATCAGCTTTTGGTGAAACTGTTGGTGAATCTCTCACTGAGTTAAAAATTGCACTAGACCTGGCAGTTGAAATATACCAGCAAGAAGGGTGGCCTATCCCCGAACCGAGGAAACTTAGCGTGTATAGTGGGCAATTCCGGATAAGGATGCCCAAGTTCCTCCATGCTAAACTGGCCGAGCAGGCTGAGGTTGAAGGTGTGTCGCTCAATACCCTTGTTGTTACATATCTATCAGAGGCTGTAGGCATGACTAACGCAGCGCCTAAGAAAGCTGCCGCCAATTCGCACGACAACGCAAAGAATAAGGTCGCTCGCACTAAAGCCGAAGCAAGCTAAACCTCACCAATTCACAAACCCTCTGACCACTATCCCCCTACATATGAGACATTAGGGCTATTGTAGCACGCGCTTTTGCGCCCTTATAATCCTCTTATAGACCAGCCATATACCCTGGAGAATCGCACTATGTCTCTAATCAAACGCATGGGCATCCAATCCACAGACGATCCCGACTCGCTGTCTGAAGCCGCTACCGGCCAGCAGGGGCCAGTCGCCTCCAGGCCGGTAGCGACCTACGCCGCGACCCCTCCACCTCAAAATCACACCGCGCACAACACCGAGATAGCTCTCAGCCATACTGCGCCTCTGCCGCGCAACACCGTCCTGCAAGGCCGCTACGACATCGAACAGGTGCTGGGTATAGGCGGTATGAGCACTGTCTACAGGGCGCGAGACCTACGCTTCTCCACGGTTGCCCGCTACTGCGCCATCAAGGAGATGCCTGATACCTCTCCCGACATGAAAACCGGCCAGATACGCCTCGCCAACTTCGAGCGCGAAGCCTCCCTGCTCGCCACCCTCTCGCACCCAGGCATACCCAAGATTTACGACTTCTTCTCGGTCCAGGGTCGCGTCTACCTGGTGCTGGAATTCATAGACGGCAAAGACCTTGAAGCCCAACTTGAGGCCAGGGGCGGCCCTGTGATGGAAGAGAACGTGGTAGACTGGGCTATCCAGATTTGCGATGTTATGGAATATCTGCACGGCCACCAACCCCAGCCGATCATCTTCCGCGACCTGAAGCCCTCCAACATCATCGTGGACGCTGTCGGCAAAGTTACGCTCATAGACTTCGGTATCGCCAAAGTATTCCAGTCCGACAAGCGCGGCACCATGATAGGCACTGAAGGTTACGCGCCGCCCGAGCAGTATAGGGGCCTGGCCGAGCCGCGAGGCGACGTTTACGCCCTGGGTGCGACCATGCACCACTTGCTCACCAATTCGGACCCGCGCACCCAGACGCCCTTTACATTCAACGAGCGCCCTATACGCAAGTTCAACCCACGCGCTTCGGAATACATAGAATCGGTCATCTTGCGGTGTGTGGAATACGATATTGACCGCCGGTGGCCTACTGGTCAGGCGTTGCGCGAGGCGCTCTCACAGAGCGGAGCAGCCGCCAAACGCAAAACCAGTTCAGAAAGCAAGCCCGAAGGCGGCCCATTGGCGTCTGACAGTCTACTCGTTCCTAAGATGTCTGGCGCGCTAAACGCTGACGCATTCTCAGCGCCTATATCGAAGATGCCTAGCACGCCATTGGAGAACAGCGTTGGCAGTGGACTGCTAGCGGCCACACCCGCAGCTAATACTCCCCACCCGACAGTGCCCGTACAGGCCAGCGAGGGTGGAGCGCAGGTGTTGTGGACGTTGACCTCCGACGACGAGATACGCTCATCACCACTTGTTACACGAGGTGTCGTCTTCTTTGGTTCTTACGACACCCACCTGTACGCGCTCAACGCAAAGAGCGGAGATTTCCTGTGGAAGACGCCCACCAAGGCCGGCATCTGTTCCACCCCGATACTGGCCCAGGATATGATTGTAATCGGTTCTGAGGACAATTATGTATACGGCTTTGATGCGCGCCGGGGTAGCCAGGAGTGGAGCTACCGGACGGGCGCTCCGGTGCGCTCATCGCCCAGGTCACACGACAAAATGCTCATCATCGGCTCGGACGACCAGAATATATATTGCCTGCAAGCAGAGACGGGCCAGTTAGTGTGGAAATACCGCACCTGGAACTTCGTGCGCTCATCAGCCGCCATCGCTGGGGGGCTTGCCTTTGTGGGGTCCAGCGACGGCAACCTGTACGCGCTGGACATAGCGAGCGGCACTCTCAAATGGAAGCTGCACACGCTGGGCGCTATCGTGAGCACGCCCCTGGTGGTGGGCCACAACGTAATTGTCGGCTCGATGGATAATTATATCTACGCCGCCGACATAGAGAGCGGCTTTACTTCGTGGCGCTTTGAATGCCAGCATTCCGTATCGTCTTCGGCAACCGTAGCCGGAGGGCGCGTGCTGATCGGTTCAGCCGACGGTAATTTATACGCCCTAGACGCGCCCACAGGTCGCCTCATCTGGAGCTTCAACGCGGGCGGAGCGATAACATCATCACCGCGCGTATCTTTAGCGATTGACACCGTCTACTTCGGTTCTACTAACAATTACGTTTACTGCCTGGACATCAACATGGGTGAGCTAAAATGGCGCTACCGGACGCGCGGCCCCGTAGTCTCATCCCCAATCGTAGAAGACGGTATGGTCTACGTTGGCTCGTTGGATAGGAAGCTGTACGCTCTGGCGGCGTAGGATGTGCTGAGTACTGAGTGCTGCTTACGTCAGAAGGATAAGTATACTCAGCACTCAGCACTCAGCACTCAATAGACACGAGGAAAGAATAAATGGCGAAAATAGTAATCATCCATGTGGCGGGCGAGGAGCCAATCCTTGCCGAAATCGAGGATTTGCCCAAGCCGACCGACCAGTTTCTGGAATTCACCAACCCCAGGCGGCGTGATGGCAAAGCTATAAACTACGCCACGACCGGGGCGAAATCCTTCATCTACCCCTGGCACAAGCTCGCTTTCGTGGAGATAATGAGCACCGAGGCCGAACGCGAGGACGTGATCGAGTTCTTCCGCGAAGACAGGTGACGAGGGGACGACGATAGACGATGGACGATGGACGATGGACGATGGACGATGGACGATGGACGATGGACGATGGACGATGGACGATGGACGATGGACGATGGACGATAG
>JBBQIC010000135.1:0-10266 GCA_038324555.1 Chloroflexia bacterium | reverse complement strand
GGAGTGGAGGTCTGAGCGAAAGGCACGCAGAGTATTGAAGGCATGGGCATTTATCATGGGGCTATTATGCCAATCAATGCTCAAAACGACCACCTTGCTTCTCATTCCTGGTCCTGGTAGTTAAATCATAAGCTAAGTATGAAGTATAAAGTATTCGTTCATACTTTATGTTTTGGAGATGGATGGCGAATAAAGCGGACAAGGTGAAGAAGGCTGTAGCAGCCAGGCCGGTTCCGAGCGGCGCCGATGCTGCGGAGACGGAACCTAAGCGTCGCTATACGCCAACTCCGCTCTTGCTGAACGAGCATAGTGGGCCGGGCTGGCTGCGCTTTCCACCTTTTTCTCCCCTCAGACGATTGCGACGCCTGCCATTCTGGGCTTATATCGCGGTTCTGGGTCCGGGTATCGTATCAGCTTCCGCCGGTAACGACGCGGGCGGTATCGCTACGTATGCGGCTAACGGCGCGAAGCACGGATACTCTCTATTGTGGGCTATGCTCGTGGTCACTATCAGCCTCGTGCTTGTGCAGGAGATGTGCGCTCGGATGGGCGCTGTCACGGGCAAGGGTCTCTCCGACCTCATAAGAGAGCAATTCGGAGCCGGGTGGAGTATGCTGGCTGTGTTTGTGCTTTTGATAGCGAACACAGGCGTGACCATCTCCGAGTTCGTGGGGGTGGCGGCTGCCCTCGATTTGTTCGGTATACCGCCCTGGGTGTCCGTACCGCCGATAGCGTTTCTGGTCTGGTGGATGGTGACCAGCGGCTCGTATAGAGTCGTGGAAAAAGTGTTTATGGCGCTTTCCCTGGTCTTCTTTTCGTATGTAGCCGCCGCGTTCCTGGCGAAGCCCGACTGGGGGCAGGTGGGCGCATCTTTCTTCACGCCCACGATTGACTTCCACCCTAGCGCCCTGCAAGACCTGGTGGCCCTCATAGGCACGACCATAACGCCGTATATGCAGTTGTTTGTGCAGTCTTCGGTGGTAGAGAAAGGCATCACTCCGAGGGATTACAAGTACACGCGCTTCGATACCGTTTTTGGGGTTATTTTTTCGGACCTGATTTCGGTTTTTATCATAGTAGCTACAGCGGCGACCCTCTACGGTAAAGGCCAGGATATAAAGAGCGCCGCCGACGCAGCTCAGGCGCTGAAGCCGGTGGCAGGAGACGCCGCTCAGGTGCTATTCGCTGTCGGCTTATTCGGGGCGTCCATGCTGGCGGCGGGAGTGTTGCCACTGGCAACCGCGTATTCCGTTACTGAGACGCTGGGTTTCGAGAAGGGGGTTAGTCTCTCTTTCCGCGAGGCTCCGGTGTTCATGGGCTTGTTTACCGCGCTTATCGTCCTGGGCGCACTCGTGGCGATAATCCCCGGTCTGCCCCTATTCGCCGTGCTGATCTTCGTACAAATCTTGAATGGCGCGCTCTTGCCCATACTGCTCTACTTTATTGTGCGCCTCGCGGGAAACAAAGAGATAATGGGCCAGTACGCAACCGGCACGGTCTATAAGACGTTAGCCTGGGCCAGCGTGGTCGTCATCACGGTCGCCGTTGTGCTCATGTTCGTGACGCTCTTTATAGGGTGAGGGAATAGGGTGAGGGAATAGGGTGAGGGAATAGGGTGAGGGAATAGGGTGAGGGAGTAGAATAAGAACTATTCCCTCACCCTATTCCCTCACCCTATTCCCTCACCCTATCACCGCCCCTCATACCACTGCGTGATCGGAAAATCCTGCGCGGCTTCACGCGGTAGATGGACATCCTGGCGCACATAGACCCAGTAGCCTCTATCCTCCCAGAACGCGACCTTGTCGTACAACTTGTAGTTTTTGGTGAAGCGTTTGTCTTCTTTTAGCGGATCGAAGACGGGGTTGAAGTTGGGGTCTCGCCAGGAGTTGGAGGTGAATATCAGGAATTCGGGCTGTGGCCCCAGAGCGATGTCGGAGAAGCCCTCTGCCCCGCTCTTGTATATCACGTCGCCGTTGGTCAATGCGCCTGGGTTGTCGTCAATCACGCGCAGGCCAGAGTAATAGGCGATCACTCCAATGTCCTGCAAAGCCACAGTAGAGTTGGGCGGCGCGTACTGCCGCAGCCACATGCCGAGTGGATATAAAGCCTGGTCTTTGCCTATTTCGGCGCGCTCGCCATCGTAGCGCGTGCGTGGGGCCATAACCAGCATGAAGAGAGCGATAGAGGCGCAAACCCCTGCTATCGCCAACCATTGACGCCACGCATTTCTGTAACGCTCTGCTGCCCGTAAGACTGATTGCAACGCTCTGATAATCGGACCCTGCGCGTATAAATAGAGCATCGGCAACACGGGAACCATGTAGCGTATGCCGGGGTTGTACGATTCCGACACGAAGTAGAGCAAGCTGAGAGTCCCCGCGCAACTGAGGATGTACCAGTCCCGCAGGCTGGCGCGTCTGAACCACACGAGGTCGGCGGCGGCAAGGCCAAACACTGGCACAAGGAGGTCGCCATAGGCCGAGTAGTGCGGGCCGCGCGTGAAATAAGACCCCCAGGTGAGAAGAATCTGCGACGGATCGCTGATAGTGCCTCCCAGCCGCGAAAAGAACGGCGTAGGGACAAGTTGCCCGAAATACTGCCAGCGCCACCAGGTATACGCGATGTATACGAGCGCCAGCGCGCCGAAACTGGCGATTGGGATCACGGATTTTGGATCACGGATTTTGGATTTTGGATTGCGTAAGAGCCAGATTAGGACAAACAGCCCGCTCAGGGCCATGGGAATCGCGCCATCGTGCCTGGTTAGGGCCAGCACGAATAGAGCTGCTGCTGCGAGAGGATAAGTCCACAATCGGCCTGCCATACCGAGCACGGTCAGCCAGACGGAGAGCAGTAGCAGGGTGGCGTACCACATGGTCTCAAGCCCGCCGCGCGCCCATAGAGCGTAGGGCGCAGTCAGCGATGTCAGAGCCGGGGCTACGAGCGCCCAGCCTCGATGACGCACTATCTGTAGCGATAGCGCGTAGACCAGTGCAAGGTTTACCACGCTGAGGAGCGCGCCCAGGTTCGCCGCCCACACAGGTATGTCCAACTTGAGACGCGACAGCCCTGCCAGCAATATTATCCACGATAGGTTGCTGTAACCTTCCACAGGCGGTGCGGCAGCGTTGAAGACAAGCCCCTTGCCCGCAGCCAGGTTCTCGGCGTAACGATAGGTGATATAGGCGTCATCGGGCATGTATATGTCCATGTAACGCTCGAGGGCCAGGAGCGCGGCGGCGCAGGCAACCAGGCCGAGCGCCACAACTTGCCAGCTTATTTCCTTGTCTGGAACGGCTAAAGGGGAGGAGGCAATCTCATCCCTGGTGGGGGTTGCCACTGTTTCAATGTCGGGTTTAGGGGTAGTTTCCAGCATAGTACGACTGTATCCTATCACCTATGTAGGCTCGATGCAACTTATTAACCCCTAGCCCAAAGATAATGGTATAATAATAATTGTCTATCCTCTACTCCCTCTACTCGCCGTTTATTGCGTATTGCGAATGGAGGGTTAGGCGTGGAATAATCGTAATCTTTGTTATTATTCGTCGTACTATTCGTCGCGGCTTCAGGCGCAGGAGCCATTGGCAAAAAGGAATAACTATAGTGTTAACATTTCGTCATCGCCCCAGCGTCTTAATGGCGCTGCTTGTTATTGGTTTATTGTCGGTTGGCCCGGTGGCCCTCTCTCCACAAACAGGACGAACTGCTCCCGCAACGCCTATCTATAGCGTGTTGTTCGACAATGCCCACGCCGAGACTGCGGGCAACGCCGACTGGATTATCAGCACCAGCCAGCCCGACCCGCTCCTGCAAAACCCCAACCCACAGCGCGAAAACGACTGGACAGGCGGCGCAAGCGCCTGGGGTGTGGCCCTCCAACGCACCGGCCGATACAGCCTCAAAACCACCACTACCGCGATAACCTACGGCAACGGCGGCAACCCTCTCGACCTCACCAATTTTGACGCGCTGGTGTTGCCTGAGCCTAATACGTTCTTCACTACAAGCGAGAAGACCGCCATCCTGAACTTCGTGCGCAATGGCGGCGGCCTCGTCATGATCGCCGACCATAACGGCAGCGACCGCAACGGCGATGGCTGGGACTCGCTGCATATATTCAACGACCTGATGAACAACGGCGGCGCGGGCAGTGACATATTCGGCATTCAGTTCGACGTGTTGGACATCAGCAGCGAAAATCCGAGCAACGATACGCCCAACCCCGACCCCGTCCTACAAGGCGCTTTCGGCACGGCGCATAGCAGCATAATCCGAAACGGCACGACCGAGACGCTCAACCCCGCCGATAATTCAAACGTCCGAGGCGTCATTTACCGCAATTCCTTCCCCAATACAGGGAACACCGGCGTCTTTGTGTCGCGCAGCATCTACGGGAGTGGCCGCGTGGTCGCGGTAGGTGATAGCTCTGCCTTTGACGATGGCACATGCGAGTCGGGTCATACCTGCTTCCCTGGCTGGAACGACTTCAACAACGCCATCCTCTTCCCCAACGCCTCCGAGTGGGTGGCGAGCGGCACGGGTGGTGGTCCAACAAGCACGCCCACAAATACTGCCTTGCCCACCAGCACGCCAACCATAACCAGAACACCTACAATTACCCCTACAGGAACCCAGACCCCCGTAGGTGTACCCACGGCAACTCAGACCCCAATTGGTGTGCCGACTGCCACGGCGACTAATACCCCTACTGGCGGAGTGTCGCACGTGGTGATTAGCGAATTTCGTACTAATGGGCCGAACGGGGGTAGTGACGAATTTATCGAGCTGTATAACCCGACCAATGCGGCTGTGAATATTAGCGGTTGGAAAATCAATGGGTCGAGCAGTACTGGTGTTGTTAGTACTCGCCTCACCATTACCACAGGCGTAACTCTCCCTGAGCACGGGCATTTTCTTGCAACTAACAACGCGACCGGCGGCTATACCGGCACGGTGACTGGCGATCAGACTTATAACACCGGCATCAACGACAGCGGAGGCATAGCGATTCTCAATGCGGCTAGTGCCGTCATAGATGAGGTAGGGATGAGTTCCGGGTCCGCATACGGCGAGGGTACACGTCTATCACCATTGCTTGGTAACCAGAATCAAAGTTACGAACGCCTACCGGGCGGCGCCGGTGGCAGCAGCCAGGATACCGGCGATAACGCTACCGACTTCCACGTCCTCACGCCCAGCGATCCGCAAAATCTCAGTAGCCCCCCGGTCCCGCCATTGGGCACACCAACCAGCACCCCGACGGCAACGTATACTCTCACGCGCACAAGCACCCTTGTACCCACAATGACTAACACCGTTACCAGTACGAGAACGCAAACCTCAACCTCAACGCCTGTGAATACGTCCACTCCTACACCGACAGCAATCTCTACGTCCACGAGCATACCCACAGATACGCCAACCAGTACAGACATACCTAGTGATACGCCGCTACCATCAGACACCCCTGCGCTGACCTACACTCCGGTAGACACGTCCACCGAAACGCCGCCTGCAACCTCAACAACCGCACCGACAGATACGCCTACAGCCGCGCCCGTTCTGGTCGGACACGTCACATGGCAGGGAAGACCCGCGCAGCCCAACGCCGCTCAACAATTGCCTATCACTCTCACCTTGAAACAAGGGAGCACGGAGGTCAATTACCCGTCCCAAACCACCGACGCCAGCGGCTACTTCACGGTGAGCCTATCAGGCCTCCCCAACGGCACCTACAACTGGCGCGCCAAAGACCCCAAGTATCTCGCCAACTCCGGCACGGTTCAATTGGCCGGGTCGCAGAACTTGGAGATGGGGCTGATGAGGGCAGGTGACTGCAACAACGACAATGTCATCAACGTCAGCGATTTCAATATTTTGAAGGGCACGTTCGGCAAATCTCTTGGGGACAACGGATACGATGATAGGGCCGATTTTACAGGCGACCACGCCGTCAGCGTCAGTGACTTCAACCTCGTTAAAGGCAACTTTGGCTCGTCTGGCGCCCCTCCTCTCCAGCCGTGATATAATCATGGCAGATTAGATAATAGAATTTGTTTTTCTTTCGGTTTTGGCTCCGAAGGAGCCAAAACCGAAAGAAAAACAAAAGAGAAGCACTATGGCAAGTGGACCGGAGCGCGTGCAGGCGGCGCTCGATGAATACGGCCTGGAGGCGAAGGTTCTGCGTCTGCCCGAAAGCACGCGCACGGCGTCCGAAGCAGCGAAAGCAGCGGGCTGCGACGTGGGCGCTATCGCCAAGTCTCTCCTTTTCCTGGCGGACGGCGAGCCATTGCTTGTGATCTGCGCTGGCGACCGTCGCGTTGACACGGCCCGCGTTGCGGAGCTAGTGGGTGCGTCTTTGGTCAAGATGGCCCCCGCGCAAGAAGTGCGTCGCATCACAGGCTACGCGATAGGCGGCGTGCCCCCTCTAGGCCATACCACCCCGATTCCCACTCTAATGGATAACAGCCTCCTCAAATGGCCTATTATCTACACTGCGGCAGGCGCGCACGACGCTCTTTTTCCCATAGACCCGCACCGATTGGCGGAAGTTACCGGCGCAAGGGTGGAGGATGTGGGGAGTAGGGAATAGGATAATATTGTAGGGACGCACGGCCGTGCGCCCCTACAATATTATCCTACATCGTAACTCATGCTTTCTTCGGAGAAGGCCGGGCTGGGAGTGTTGCGGAGGGCATTCTCCACCCTTATGTCGGAAACGGAGCGGCGGCGGTCCTCCCACTTGATCGGCTCGCCTTCGGCCCCTCGACCTATAATCGAGTCGTCTTTCACCTCTTCCACGACGACCTCAATCATCGCCATCGGGAAGGGCACAGCTTCGATCCTCTCGGTGATTACGGAGGCGCGGCCACTGATGCCGAGGGTCATAGTCCCGCCTATCAGTTCCAGCGCCACGCGGTCGTTCTTCACGATGTTGCGATAGGTGCTTACCTGGGGTGACACCGCCAGGCGGAGAGTTCTCCGGTCTACAGCCGTTATCCATGATATAGGGGCAGAGTCGGGCCAGCCTCGCTCGTCCACGGTGGACAGGATGACCAGATGTCCCACTTGGAGGTAGTTCATTGCGCGATCAGGTAGTTCGTTGCCAAGTATGAGGCTCATGGGTTGAACCTTCCTTTCAATATTCGGACCTTCAAATATCAACAATACAAACACAGCATCATCAGTGATTTTGCCAATGATTTTGCCAATGATTTTGCCAGTGATTTTGTTTATATTATCAACGCCTGTTTCGCCGGTGAAACGAGCGAAAGCCCTGTGTAGGAATTATGGTCTATGGAGAGCGAAATGTGAATAGGAATAATGTCCTATATGCGTGACTCCTGGCTAGACTTTGGCGGCTACTTCCGTTGTGCGTAATTCGTTTACGCAATTCTCCAATACGTCCAGTGCGTAGGCTATATCTTCTGGCGTGTTGTCTATGCCTACGGTCAACCGCAAACTGCCCTGGGCAAGTTCGCGGGACACGCCCAGGGCGCGCAGTACGTGGCTCGGCTCCGTGGAGCCTGACGCGCAAGCCGCGCCGCTCGATGCGCCTACACCCCGCATATCTAGCTTGAGGAGCATCGTCTCGCCTTCTACGCCCGCTATGCAGAAGTTGGCGTTGTTGGGGAGACGCTGGGTAGGGTGGCCCATCAGGTGGGTGTCTTCTATGCGCGTCGTGATGCCCTCGATTAGTTGGTCTCGGAGGCCCTTCACATATTGCGCCTCGCTTGCCAGGTTCTGCTGCGCTCTGGCGAGAGCGGTGGCAAGTCCCACTATGCCGGGCACATTCTCAGTTGAGGCTCGGCGGCGATTCTCCTGCGATCCTCCGTGCTGCTGAGGCATGAGGGGCGTGTTTGCCCTTATATAGAGCACTCCAACGCCCTTTGGACCATAAAACTTATGGGCCGACAAGGAGAGGAGGTCAGCGCCCAGGCCGTCCACATTGATGGGTAGGAGGCCACCAGCCTGCACAGCGTCGGTATGGAAGAGCGCGCCGCGAGAGTGGGCTATATCTGCTATTTCGCGGATGGGTTGGATTGTGCCTATCTCGTTGTTGGCGTACATGATGCTGACGAGCACCGTGTCGGGGCGGATAGCGCGCGCAACATCATCAGGATTTACTGTGCCATACTGGTCTACGGGCAGGGTTGTTACCTCGAAGCCATGCTGCTCTAGCTCCTCACCTGAGTGGAGGATTGCGTGGTGCTCGATGGCCGAGATGATGAGGTGGCCGGGACCTTCGGAGGGCTGTTTGTTGTCGAACACGCCACGACGATAGGCCCACGCGACGCCCTTCATAGCCAGGTTGTCGGACTCGGTGCCCCCTGACGTGAAGACTACTTCTCGCGGGCGGCAACCCAGTACGGTGGCTACCTGCCTGCGGGCGTTTTCGAGGCCCTGGTGGGCGGCGCGGCCCCAGGCGTGTACGCTTGAAGGGTTGCCGTACTTCTCGGTATAGTACGGGAGCATAGCCTCCAGCACTTCGGGGAGTACGCCTGTGGTGGCCGCGTGGTCGAGGTAGACAGAACGCTCTGGGATGCCGTTGCTTGACGATGAGCCGTTGGTATGGATGGTCATGTATTATTGTCCTATATTGAATATGATTTTTATAGATTGCTGATAAGGGTGTATATTGGGGATTGCAGTGATTATTATACCATCTATGAGGAGAGATTAGAACCCTCTTATTGGCTTGACCAGTCCTCTAACAGGAGATCGGGTATGCGCGAAAACTCCCTGGTGTTGTTCGTTACCAATGTGAGGCCCTGACTAAGGGCCTGCGCCGCGATTAAAGTATCAAGAGAGCCAATGGGTGTGCCTTGGGCTTCCAAATAAGCGCGAATACGCCCATAGGCCGTCGCCGCTTCATAATCAAAGTCTACAATGGTAAACGGGACTAGAAACTGGTCGAGCGCTTGCTGGTTCTGTGTTGGTTGACTGCTTTTTTGCACGCCAAATTGCAATTCGGCAACTGTGATAGACGAAAGGCCGATGTCTAGAACAGGATAGCCTGCCAGTTTCTGAATGAGCACAGGATTCTTTTTTCGGATAAGATACACGCAGATATTTGTATCAAGCATGTATTTCATTCAAACATCTCATCCCGCCTCTGAATATCCGGCTGGTCACGATGGGCCATGAAATCATCCGAAAAGAGGTGAATGCTATCTAATAGCGATTGCCAGGAGTCCTGTTCTGGGATCAGAACGACAGCGTTCCCTAGTTTCTTGATGAAAACTTTAGTGCCCCGAAATCGGTACTTTTGTGGCAATCTGACGGCCTGACTCTTGCCGTTTTGAAATAGCTTTGCGGTATCCATGAATATGCACCTCTGAAAGTATATATTTCAAGTATAAACTTTCTCGGAGTGTCAGGCAAGAGACGCCGTGCTTCTCTATCCCTCCTCACACTATCAACTTACTCTTGCCTGGCTCTCTATGGCCCATACAGTCGCGCCTAAACCATTGCCCTGCGACTAAACTCCTGTCCATTACACACATTTATTTAGGTAGCAAGATGTATAATAATTGTAGTTCCAGTACGCTTGGCCCTGAGTGGTTGAAGCCTCCACAAAGCGACAGGCCAGACATACGCCGTCCTCAGATTAGCAAACATCGCGCCTGTGAAAAAAATGTGTGTAATGGACAGGAGTTTAGTCGCAGGGCGCTCTCCCTGAGCACCCAACCGTTTATGACCGGATGCCAGCTAAATAAACCTTGCCGCCATTATGTCCGTTGTGGTATAATTATCGTTGGCTCTCTGAGCGGAGACGTTTGGAAAGCCCCGTGTTTGTAACCATTTCGGTTACTATAAAGCACGTCGCTGGACTTGCCAGGTTGTGCCCCACTTCGGGTGCCTGGAAGGATGAAGGCGGCGGAAGATATAACATATAAAATGGAGGAAATCTTTGGTAACATCTGCGACAGGCACAGACATTGCAATAGAAGGCGGTTCGGACGGTCTAACTTCCCCCGAACAAGCGAACAGCGTGCAGGAGGCGGCCCCAGTCCCAGCAGCGCCGGAGCCTACCCAAGAAGCGCGTCCGGAACGAGCTGAAAGAGGTCCGGCTAACGGTGGCGTGACTAACGACGTTAGCATGAAATCGTTATTGGAGGCAGGAGTTCACTTTGGGCACCAGACCAAGCGCTGGAACCCCAAGATGAAGCCTTACATCTTCACCGAACGCAACGGTATCCATATTATTGATTTACAGCAGACCGTGTCGGGTCTCAAGGCCGCGATGGGCTACGTCAG
>JBBQIC010000134.1:0-10360 GCA_038324555.1 Chloroflexia bacterium | reverse complement strand
CCCAGGTCTTTCTGCACGACAAAGAGCACGATAGCCAACGCCCACAGCAAGAGCAACGGCGCGAGATAGGGCAGAGGCGGGAGGCTGATAGGACCGAGTTTGTAGGGCGAAGCGAGCAGTTCTCGCTTGTCGTCGAGGTATCCGGCCAGGAAGACCACCAGCAACACCTTGAGCAACTCGGACGGCTGGAACTGGAAGAAGCCAAAGTTGAACCAGAGTTTCACCCCGCTGCCGCTACCCGCATCGCTGCCGAACACGAGCGTGGCTGCCACAAGAGCTATACCCAGGAAGGCGAACGTATATTTATACCGTCGCAACAGGGCAAGATCACGCACAAAAGTGACCGTCGCCCAAAGGGCCGCGACGCCGAGCGCCATCCATATTACCTGCTTTCTAGCTATACCCTCGAACCCCTGACCCACATTGGCGACAAGCGACGGCTCCAGCCTCTGTATCATCACCAGGCCGAGCGCCATTAGCACGGCCACCACTGGCAAAAGCACCTGGTCAGCGCGCGGCCTGGTGATGTTGAGCCATGCGTGGATACCATACAGCAGCCCGATGAAGACGAAACTCATCCATATGTCTGTCCACTTCCACTGCACTTTGCCCGTAGGAACCAGTATCACCGTGAGCATACCAACTACACTGACCAGCGAAGGCGCAATCAGCAGCCGAAACTCCGTCCACCGCAGCCGCCGCACGGTATCCCACAACCGGCGCGGTGACGCACTAGCAGCCCTGGGAGCCGCGTTCTGCAAGCTGCCTGTCTTACCGTGGTACGTGAAGGGTGGGGATTTTGCGCTCATGAGGAAAGAACTTATTGCTTACTGCTTATTAATAACTTATCTTACGCAGGTTCTGGAAGGATAAGCACCAACTAACCCGTGTCATTCTGAGCCGCAGCGAAGAATCTCTACGAGGTCGTAAGCGTTTGGAATGAGCATAGCCTTATTAATACTGATCCCCAGACATGTTGGTAAGGTGAGTGATTCTTCGCTGCGGCTCAGAATGACACGGGTTAGTTGGTCTGTTGCTCTCATAATTTTACTTTTGACTTTGCCGCACCCTTGCTATTCCACTGTGTAAGGTGAGGTAATAAAGAGGTAAGCAGTAAGCTACACGTACTTTCCTATCAACGGCTTCAATCGCCTTTTGACCTCATCGGGAATCAGGTCAACGTTCGTCATGATGCTGCTCTCTAGCGCGTTGCCGCAGGTACATGCTCGCGTTGATGCAATAGCTGGGATTAAAGCCGCAATGGTGTCCTTGGCGCGCTGGACATTGCGATTGAGGTTGCTTACCACCAGGTCCACCGTGACGCTGTCGTGATCGGGGTGCCAGGTGTCGTAATCGGTCGCCATGGCTAGCGTGGCATAACACATTTCGGCCTCGCGCGCCAGCCGCGCTTCGGGCAGCGCAGTCATACCGATGACCGACACGCCCCAACTGCGGTATATTAGCGATTCGGCGCGGGTCGAAAATTGTGGCCCTTCGATGCAGATGTACGTGCCGCCAACATGTACGGTTGCCCCGGCGCTGCGCGCAGCCTGAACGAGATGCTCGCGCAAGTCAGGGCAATAGGGTTCGGCAAACGCTACATGTACCACGGGGCCGTCGTCAAAGAAGGTGCGTGGCCGATGCACTGTACGGTCATATAGCTGGTCAGGCACGACCATATGAAGTGGCTCAATTTCTTCCTTCATGCTGCCCACCGCGCTGACGGAAATCAGGTGCGTAACTCCAAGCGTCTTGAGCGCGAAAATATTGGCGCGCACCGGCACGTTAGTGGGGCTGTACCGGTGGCCCTTCCCATGCCTGGCAATAAAAGCCACGTCCCTGCCCGCCAACTTGCCCAGGATAGGCGGATCGCTAGGCTTGCCAAACGGAGTATCAACCTCCACCGTGCGAACGTCGGTCAGGCCAGCCATGTTGTAAAAGCCGGATCCGCCGATAATGCCTATCACTCCTGCATCAGACATCTTCTCTCCTCGTGTCTGGAGTAGGATAATCCCGTAGGGGCACAAGGCCTTGTGCCCCTACCCCACCCAACATCACAGGGCACACGGCCTTGTGCCCCTACGGGATTATCCTATCTCCCTACCTCCGCCGCGCATGTTCAACCATCATACACTTATCCATAACGACAATCAGACCGGCTTCTCTCGCCTTACGTGCGGCTTCGTAATCTATCACGCCTATTTGCAGCCATATGGCCTTTGCGCCCATCGCAATAGCATCGTCCACTACAGCGCCTACGAACTCAGAGCGACGAAACACGTCCACCAACTCCGGCGGCTCCGGCATATCTTGCAAGCTGGGGTATGCACGCGCTCCTAGCACTTCAGTCTCATTGGGGTTGATGGGCGTTATACGATAGCCGTACTTCTGCAAATAAAAAGCCACCCGGAAGCTATCCCTACCAGGGTCAGATGACAACCCCACCACAGCCACGCGGCGCATGTTCAACGTAGCATCTATATCGCCTGGGTCGGCGAAGTTTTCACGTTTAGCTTGCATAGATTTTCCGATGCGTGAAACGTGAAACGTGATGCGTGAATTGCGATAGCCACGCATTGCGTTTCACGTTTCACGTTTCACATTCGGCTCCCCAACCACGCCAGCGTCCTCTCCCAGGCGTCTTTGGCGGCGTCGGGGTTGTAATTTGGTCCGGTGTCGTTGTGGAAAGCATGGTTGGCGCCTTCGTAAATCTTTACCTCATATGTGACGCCCGCTTTCTTCAGGGCTGCTTCCAGATCGGGCACGCCACCTGTTATGCGGGCATCGCTGGCTCCGTATATGCCCAGCACGGCGGCTTTGATCTTAGGCACATCTTCAAGGGGCGGATTTGGTCCATAGAAGGGTACGGCGGCTTTGATGTCGGTTCGTTTGGTTATCAAGCGCCAGGTGAGGCCGCCGCCAAAGCAGAAGCCGATGGCTCCCAGGCGGTCGGGGTTCACGTCGTCACGGGACTTCAAATAGTCAAGCCCCGCAGAGAGGTCGTCTAGCAGCTTGTCTACGGGTATCTGGCCCAGGATGCCGGTGCGCTCGCCCTCGTCGGGGTGGGCATCACTGCCGCCTGCCCTGGAAAGCAGGTCCACGCAAAGCCCCACGTATCCCGCCTTGCCGATGCGCCTCACCACGTCCTTTATATACGGCGTGAGGCCCTTATTCTCGTGTATGACCAGCATACCACCCGGCCTGGCGGGACCGGCTTTCACCTGGTTAGCTGCCAGATAACCCTTCAGCTTGAGCGAAGGGTCGGACTGTGGAATATCCACCATTTCCGAGTGGATAATGGGGTCGTTTTCGTCTACGTGGTCCGGGCTGGCGCTCCCGCCACTTGCCTGCGTCGTCGAACTTGCTGTTGTGGCTATCCCGGCAGTGGCGCCGCCCGATGCAACGGTTGCCCCAGGTGTAACGTCGGGTGCGTTCACGTCACACCCCACCGAAAGAAGCACGCCCGTTGCTGCGGCAGCCCCGCCAACGAGCAAAGTGACGCGGCGGATGAATTCGCGCCTGTTAATAATCCCTTCCTGCCAATGTTCGGCCTCTTCCTCAACGAGGTATCGCTGCATATCGCCGAGATCGTGGATTGTCATGCTGTCTGGCTCCTAGCTTGGGGATTTCCCCTGTGGTTAGCACAGTATAACATAAGGGACGATAGACGATGGACGATGGACGATGGACGATGGACGATGGCTGTCAATACAATCGTCCATCGTCCATCGTCCATCGTCCATCGTCCCCTTCGGACACTTGCACAAAAGTACCACTAAACTTTCTACATCATGCCTATAGACTCCTCTAATATGCGGTGATATACTGCTCTTATGAGCGGATTGCCAGCATCCGCCTATTGTATTTTATGGATACGTTCTAACCGGAGGTGAATACATGGTTCACGAGCTAGAGAAAGCACACAGCAACGGGCGCGACGCCAAGGCAAAACCCGCGCCCTATTGGACCCCTAAGTCGGCGGGCAATACACGCGCTGCCGTTGACGCAATTATGGCCCGCGCCGAGGAAGACAAGGTGCGCTTCGTCAATTTGCAGTTCACCGACCTCATGGGTATAGTCAAATCGGTCGCCATACCCCTGCACCAATTCGAGGACGCCTGCCTGAGCGGCAAGTGGTTCGATGGCTCGTCCATCGAAGGTTTCGCTCGCATCGCCGAGTCCGATATGTTCCTGGTGCCCGACCTCTCTACTTGGGCGGTCATGCCCTGGGAGCGCGTTGACGAGAGCACTGCCCGCGCAATCTGCTGGGTCTACAACCCCAACGGCGAACTATTTGAAGGCGATCCCCGCGCAGTGCTGTCTCGCGCCCTGGATTACGCTGCGGCCCTGGGCTACAGGTTCAACACAGGCCCCGAACTCGAGTTCTTCCTGTTTAAGATGCGCGACGGCAAGATAAGTCCCGACACGCACGATGGGGGTGGCTATTTCGACCTGTCGGGTGACCTGGGCGCGGACGTGCGCAAAGACATGGTCAACGCCCTCGAAGGTATGGGCATCAAAGTAGAGACCTCCCACCACGAAGTGGCGAGGGGCCAGCACGAGATAGACTTCGAGTACAACCACGCGCTCAACATGGCGGATAGCTCTGTCACGTTGAAGTACACTCTCAAAGCCATCGCAGCCGAGCACGGCCTACACTGCACATTTATGCCCAAGCCTATCTTCGGCATCAACGGCTCCGGCATGCATACACATCAGAGCTTCGCGGACCTGGAAGGCAAGACCAACCTCTTCGCTGCGCCCGATGATCCCTACGGCATCTCGCCGCTGGCAAAGCAGTATATCGCGGGCCAGCTAAAGCACGCACGCGGAATGTGCGCCATTCTCGCGCCCCTCGTCAACTCGTACAAAAGGCTCGTGCCGGGCTACGAGGCTCCGGTGTACATATCATGGGCGCGGGTCAACCGCTCGGCTCTCATCAGGGTTCCCAAGAACCGCCCCGGCAAGCCACAGGCTGCGCGCATCGAACTGCGCTGCCCCGATCCTTCTTGCAACCCATACCTGGCCTTCGCGGTCATGCTGCGCACCGGGCTTGAGGGCATCGAGAAGAACTACGACGTGCCGGACCCCGTAGAGGAGAACCTGTATCACTTCGACGAAAGCGAACGCCGTCGCCGCAACATCCAGACGCTACCCGGCACGCTGCCCGAAGCCCTGGACGAAATGGAGCGCGACGAGTTGATACACGAGACCCTGGGCGAGCACATTATCGAACGCCTACTCGAAGCCAAGCGCGGCGAGTGGGACGAGTTCCGAATGCGCGTCACCCAATGGGAATTGGACAGGTATCTAGAAGTGTACTAATTACTACGAACCGCAAAGTAACTATGAGCGGGAGCACACCACCCGTGAATGAAAATGGGGACGCACCCGTAGGGGCGCACGGCCGTGCGTCCCTACCCGCCAATCATCTTATTTTCATATCAGACGCAAAGAGCGCAGAGTCCGCTAAGGTTTCTTTAAAACGTAAAGACGGGGAGGCCCAGAGTACAATGATAATACTCTGGGCCTCCCCGTCTCTGCGTCTCACTAATGCCTCACGCAGGCGCTAGAAGAAGAACTCCTCCGCTATGGTAGAAAGGAAGCAAACTCTTGCCATCTGTCGAGTAACGCTAATAACTCGTAAGTGTACAGAGTTGGGGTAAATTCGTAGGGTCAGGCCCCTTGTCATTTGTTCCAACTAATTCGCTCGTGGAGAGCGCCCGGCGGCTAAAGCTGCGGGGCGGGGTCGAACAAATGAATTAGTTGGAACAAATGGCCCCCGTGCCTGCCCTCTCTCCTTACCACCTAACCATCCAGGTGCGCGAGCAGGGCAGGCACAGGGGCCTGCCCCTACGAATTTACCCCAACTCTGTACACTCTACAATAACTCACTCCTCACTCGTCACTTGTCATTGATTTTTCCCAACCCGCATAACAAAATATATAAGCCTTTCGTTGTATATGGCGCAAGCACAAAAAGACCGACAGAGATCGGTTGGCAAACGGCAGAACACGAAAGAGAGGACTTGATGGATAACACTAGCGCAGATTTCACACAGGTGGAATTGCAACGTGCGCCCGGTAGGAGAAGCGGCTGTAGCTGCTGTAGTTTTACCTTGATGGGGCTGGTTGCGCTGCCCGTGTTAGTCGTCGCATCGTTCTTCTTGTTCAGCCAGATATAACAATCGCCATAAGCGTAGAGGATTGATATATGGGTGGATGTCTTGGGTTTATCGCAATGCTCGTTCTGTTGAGCCTCCTGGGTTGGGTCATTGACCTGATTGTGCCGGGGAAGCTGCCTTACGGCTGGTTGGGCGGCGTTGTGGCCGCGTTAGTCGGCGGAGTGATAGGCGGTTTTCTTTTCGGGCACTGGGGTCCGTCCGCTACCTGGAATGGTTGGGAGCTGTCGTTCATCCCTGCCCTGCTCGGTGGCATCGTACTCGCCGTGATAATTCGCTTCGTCATGGGATCGCAGCGTAAAAATACGCTCTAATCGGCGGAGACAGCTAATATGGCACGAAAGCGTAAGAGGACGAGCGACCACGCAGTACTCACAGGCATAGTAGCCGGATCGGTAGTAGGAGCGGCAGTCGGATTGGTTTACGCCCCCTCACAAGGTGAGGAGACACGCAAACGGCTGCTGGAATGGGCAAACGCCCGTCTGGAAGAACTCAAGGGCAAAGCGCAAGCTGTCCTGCCCGGCGGCAAAAGCGATATGTAGGTTGGAGGAAGCAGATGTTGAGGGGTCTACGCACAGCAATCAAGTATTTCACTATCGGCCTGCTGGCCGGCGTTCTCCTGGCTCCGCGCAAGGGGGAGGAAACACGCAAACTCATTGTCGACAGGGGCAAAGAATACGCCCAGGAAGCTATGGGCATGGACAACGCAGCGCAACACGCATAATAGCTGCACTTCTGCGTCCGGGTCGGACGCCACTAACTTCGCAACCCTGGCTCTAACCCGCAAGGCGCAGTGTGAGCGGGAAGCATAGGAGCCTCGGCTAGTATTGGTCAAATGTTTACTGTCAAAACAAGAGGAGGTAACTAACCATGTTGGGAAATCTAATTGGCTGGGTTATTATAGGACTGATCGCGGGCTGGCTCGCCAGCATGATAATGGGCCGAGGTGGCTACGGCGTCGTAGGTGACATCGTAGTTGGCCTAATAGGCGCCCTCGTAGGAGGCTTCGTAGCTTCCCTCCTGGGTCTCGGCGGTCTAAACAGCAACGACCCGATTAGCTGGGGTAGCCTGGTTCTCGCCGTAATAGGAGCCATTATCCTGATAGCAATTGTCCGGGCCTTATCAGGTAGCCGTTCTAGCGTCTAGGGACGTGAAACGTGAAACGTGAAACGTGAATTGCAGTAATCACGCATCACGTTTCACGTTTCACGTTTCACGTCTCACGTTTCACGTTTCAGGCCAGTAATCAGGAGGACACCCCTATGGGTCAGGTCAACGTAAATACACCCAGTGGTGGCAGCAACTCTACAGCTATAGTGATCGTAGTAGTTGTGTTGATTGTGCTGATATTGTTGGTGCTTTTCCTCACCGGCGTTCTCGGTGGCGGAACAAAAACAACAACCAGCGAGCTTTTCCAGCTACTGGGCGTATAGGTATATAACAGTCGGAAGGACTGGTAGGGCGGCTTCACTTAATGTTGGCCGCCCTTTCGCACGTTGTGATATTTGGGTAAAATAGCAACGATGCAGATACTGATACTTGGCTGGCTAATAGCCGGGTCTATAGCAAGTTGGTTGGCAAACGAGACATGGGGTCGCGGACCGCTCGGCATCATGGCGGATTGGCTGTCTGGGTTAGCCGGGGCCATAGTAGGCGTACTGGCCGCGCCACTCATCGTCTGGCTTGTCTCTTCTCTATCGGCCCTACTTCACCAGGAGGCTGCTGAACACCTGGACTGGTGGGGCAGCATCCAAGGGCTGGATTGGTGGGTAAGCACGCCCCTGGCATTCCTGGGCGCTTTACTCTTTATACGCACGTTCAGGGTACTGTTCCGTGTACGCATTTCCCCTTAGCCTGAAGAGCGCGACAGCCCGCCGCACTATGGCGATGCCCCTCTCCGGCTATATCGCGCTTGGCATATGCGGCGCGGTCGCTCATCTGCCCTTCCTGCGCGCTACCCCTATCAACTGGGACAGTGTGCAATTCGAGCTTGCCCTATCCCACTTCGACTTACATGCCCACCAGCCGCACCCTCCCGGTTACATACTGTACGTGCTCGCAGGGCGGGCGCTCGACTCGGTCCTGGGCAACCCCAGCATGTCGCTGTCGCTGTTGAGCGTGCTTTCAAGCGCGGTGGCTGTGCCTCTTATAGTCTGGCTGGCCTTTTGCATATTCAGGGAAGCAAGTATCGCGTTGGGCGCGGCCCTCTTGCTGCTGTCGTCTCCCCTGGCGCTCTACTACGGTTCGGTTGGGCTTACGTACGCGCCCGAAATGGTTTTCAGCATTGCGATAGCGGGCATAGCCTGGAAAGCCAGGGGAGGGGATAGTGTGTCCACGCCCGCTCTGCTCGGCTTCTGCCTGGGCCTAGCGGGTGGCGTGAGGCAAACGAGCCTTGTAGTGCTGCTGCCGATCTGCGCGTGGGCATTGTGGGGCGCGACGCGATCAAGGTGGCTGGCCTTTGGCGCAACCCTGGGAATAACCTGCACGCTATGGGCAGTGCCTCTCCTCATCATATCGGGCGGCCCGTCTGCTTATCTACATGAGAGCGCCTTATTGGCCCAAACCGTTTCATCGAGCACCTCTCTATTCAGGGCCGGGCTGGACGGCATAGGGTACAACCTGGCATTTGAGGTTCTTTCTGTTGGAGTCGGGCTGGCCTTCGGTCTTGTGCCGTTGGGGCTGTGGGCGTCACGGGCGTTGCGTTTCAGCCTCTCGCCCCATGTGCGGGCCTTCTTCCTGTGGTGGACGTTGCCTCCCCTGGCGCTCTACGCGGTAAGCCACATCGGGCAGTTTGGATACGCGATGGTCGTCTTGCCACCTCTGGTCATATTGTCGGCGCTGTGTGCGAGAGTGTTGGTGCAGGGGGGACGATGGACGATGGACGATGGACGATGGACGATAGACCAACGCTCTTCTATCCATCGTCCATCGTCCATCGTCCATCGTCCATCGTCCATCGCCCTCGCAATTTGCTCCGCCCTCTCACTCCTGTCGTCGGGCTACTTTGTGCTTGCCGAAGGGCCGGTCACCGCTTCTAACATCAGGTACAACGACGCTCACTGGTCAGCCGTTAAATCCGCATTGCTCAACTTTGACCCGGCGGATACGGCACTGGTGATGCGCAGCAACTGGGACGGACCTTTTCGCGCTATGGGCTACCTGCTGCCGAGGTTTCACGCCTACGCTACGGGTGAGGGAGGCGATGGAGCTTTCGGCTGGCTTTACTCCGCTTACGGTGGGCAATCTACCTACGCTCTGCCCCACCCCATCGCAAAGAGCCATCTATCCCTGTCACCGAGCACGCATACGCTGGTCGTGTTGGATGAAGATACAGCAAAGAGATTATATGATATGCGCGACGTGGAATATGTACCATTAAGCGATGGCTCAACGTTTTGGGTTGTGCGTTCTCCTGGAGCCGAGATCGAAGGCATAGATATTGAAAGAGATAAGCTGCGACCGGATTATGGTGAGATGCCTAATTAGCCGAAACCGCGAAAAAGGAGAAGAAAAGGTATGATACCTCTACGTGACGAGGGAACACCACAGCAGAGGGGATTTCCAATAGTAAATATCACCCTCATAGCGATCAACATCCTGGTCTTTCTTTTAGAGTTGGCAAGACCCGAAATAGTCTCAGGATGGAGCCTCATACCCAAAGAGATAATCACAGGTAAAGACATTATAGGCCAGGTTGGAGGGATCGACCTGACAGCAGCGCCACTCCACAACGTTTATCTTACCCTGCTCACGTCTATGTTTATGCACGGTGGGTGGCTGCATATCGGCTCCAACATGCTCTTCCTGTTCATCTTCGGGGACAACGTAGAGGACAACTTTGGCTCCCTCAAATACCTGATCTTTTACCTGCTGTGCGGATTTATCGCGGATTTCACACAGATAGCCATGGGCGGTGTGGACTCGACCATTCCCAACCTGGGAGCATCGGGGGCAATAGCGGGCGTCCTGGGGGCCTATATCGTGCTCTTCCCGCACGCGAGAATTCGGTCGCTGATCCCCCTTGGCTTCTTTATCACCGTAGCGGCTGTACCCGCCATCCTTATGATAGGCATCTGGATACTAATTCAGATAATAAGTATTTTCCCGCTTCAGGAGACTGCCGCCGGGGGCGGGGTCGCTTTCTGGGCGCACATCGGGGGCTTCATAGCGGGGATACT
>JBBQIC010000133.1:0-10366 GCA_038324555.1 Chloroflexia bacterium | reverse complement strand
ACTGTATTGGGCACCCCTCCTAGTTATTTTTCGGGACATTAGGGCCTCTGGGGTTGGTGTGGTAGCCCGGGGTAGTCGGTAGCCGGGGGCGGGCATTTTGTTACCCAATCCCCGCCGCCCGAAACCCGACTCCCGACTCCCCGTGCTAACCTCACCAACCCAAGAGCCAGATAGAGCCAGAATATGAAGTCGTAGGGCTGCCAATACCTGTAGAAATGTATGGGCGGGAGCAAGAGTTCTACACCGATGCTGACGACAAAGGTGACGATTAGTAGGATGTGTAGGAAACGGTACGTAGAGGCGCGATTAATCACGCCCCTACCCAGCGCGTAGGCGGCTCCCAGGATAGCCACAGGCGCGGCCAGTATGGGGAACGGTGAACTGCCAATTTGGAGGCCCAGATAGATGTCTTTGAGGGCGGTCATGCCCCAGCCTACGGTGAGCGCCAGCTTTTCGTGCAGGGGCCAGTAGGGTACGTACCAGATGGACTTCGACAGCGCGGTGTTGAACTGCCAGTAGCCTGTCAGTATTTGGTTGACAGCGTAAGGGGCGAGACCCGCCACCAGGGGCACGAACAGCCAGGCGTACCTCCACGCGAACCCGCGCGAGCGCCAGAGGTAGATAAAGGTCAAGACGCAGGCGAGCGATACGAGCATATGCCCTTCGGTACGCAGCAACGCCGCGAACGTTCCTACGGCTGCCAGCGCCCATAAGCGACCGGTAGGTATGTCGTGCAGCCACAGCCAGAAGAAGCCGATCAGCGCGGCCCCGTAGATGCCAGTCTCCATACCTGCGAGGAACATCCAGTTTAGCCGTCCGTCCAGCAGGAAGAACCAACCGCAGAGCAGCGCCAACGGTCGCCCGCCCAACCTCAGACCTATACTGTAAAAGAGCAGCACAGCGACCAGGTGGGCTACGAAGTTTAGCAGGTCGGCGTAGAGGAATGCTTTCATGCCGTTCAGCCCGACGAGATAGGCGGGGGCAAGCATGAACGGGTATATGAACGAGCTATCGCCGGAAGAAGGTGTGTCGCCTGTGTTGTACTGGAAGGGGTGTCCTGCGGCCAGTTGCTGGGCGTATTGCAGATGAATGAAGGTGTCATCAAGCGGAGGCGCGAGGTGCCACCCGCTCCCCCAGAGGCCGAAAATAAAGGTGACAAGCGTAATGGCCGCGCTTCCAGTAGCCAGCCATAGGGTATCATATCGTTGTGTAAACAGTCTGATCGGGCTGCCCAGGACGGTTATTCTATCTGTTTGAGTTGCATCTACCTGTACGGTCATAGACCACATTATATAGATTATCAGTTTACTTT
The DNA here is from genome assembly GCA_038324555.1 of Chloroflexia bacterium. GTDB lineage: Bacteria > Chloroflexota > Chloroflexia > QHBQ01 > JADMIH01 > JADMIH01. The sequence goes on along the minus strand of JBBQIC010000133.1, from coordinate 9,054 downwards.
CAATAAGAGGCCACTTCGTGGCCTCTTATTGAAAGTAAACTGGAATGCTTTTGTGACGTTGCGACTGCGTGGCGCTAGGTGATATAATCAATGTTGGCCCTGGTTAGGCGCCTTTTATCATGAAGATAGTATCTGTAGTGGGCGCTCGCCCTCAATTCGTCAAATCAGCCCCTGTTGGTCGCGCTCTGCGAGAGGCGGGCATCAACGAGGTGCTTTTGCATACCGGCCAGCATTATGACTACGGTATGTCCGAGGTGTTCTTTGAGGAGTTAGGCATACGCCAACCCGACTATAACCTGGGTGCGGGTTCCGGCTCGCACGCTGCTCAGACGGCGGCCATGCTGACTGGCATCGAGGACGTGCTGGTGAAGGAGCGGCCTGACGGACTGCTCATATACGGGGACACCAACTCCACGCTGGCGGGCGCGCTCGCCGCGGCCAAGCTGGGAGTGCCAGTCGCCCATGTGGAGGCGGGTCTGCGTTCGTATAACCGTGCTATGCCGGAAGAGATAAACCGAGTGGTAGCGGATAGCCTGTCCCGGCTGTTGTTCTGCCCCACCCAGGTAGCTGTGGACAACCTGGCCCGCGAAGGGGTCACGGGGGGTGTGCATATCGTGGGCGACGTGATGTACGATGCGATTTTGGCGGCGTTCCAACGTTCCAACGTTCCAACGTTCCAACGTTCCAACATGCTGGATCGGCTCGGTCTGGCGAGTGGAGGGTATCTGCTGGCGACAGTGCATAGGGCTTCCAATACCGACAATGTGGACAACCTGAGAGGTATTATTTCGGCATTGAGCCAGGCGGGGGAGCCTGTGGTTTTCCCTGTGCATCCGCGCACCCGCAAGGCTATGGAAGTCGCGGGCATCGAGCCGGGGGCCAATTTGCGGGCGATAGAGCCGGTATCCTATCTAGAAATGCTGGCGCTCGAAAAGCACGCCCGCAAGATACTGACCGACTCCGGCGGCGTGCAGAAAGAAGCTTTGTGGTTTGGCGTGCCATGTGTAACTATGCGCACAGAAACGGAATGGGTAGAGACCGTCGAGTGTGGCTGGAACACCCTTACGGGCACCGACCCGGCGCGCATCCTGGCAGCCATCCACGCGCCTAGACCCGCAGGCAACCCGCCCCAGGTCTACGGCGACGGCAAGGCGTCGGAGCGTATAGCAAGTTTGCTGAAGGGGGCGTTCTAACGTTCTAACGTTCTAACGCAATTATGAGCATCTACATCCACCCAACCGCAGACGTTTCACCCAAAGCCACGCTGGGCGAGGGTACAAAGGTTTGGCACCAAGCGCAGGTGCGCGAGGGGGCCGTGCTGGGGCGGAATTGCATACTTGGTAAGGGCGCGTATGTTGACTTTGGCGTGCAGATAGGCGACAACGTCAAGATACAGAATCGCGCCAGCGTCTATCATGGTGTGACCCTTGAGAATGGCGTGTTCGTCGGTCCGCACGTTATATTCACGAATGATAAGTTGCCTCGCGCCATCAACCCGGACGGCTCGCTCAAGAGCGACGACGATTGGGAGCTAGGCCACATCCGTGTGAGAGAAGGCGCGTCGTTGGGTGCGGGTGCGATAATAGTGACAGGCGTTACTATCGGACGCTTCGCCATGATCGGCGCGGGCGCGGTTGTTACGAAGGACGTGCCGGATTATGGGTTAGTGTACGGCAACCCTGCCAGGCTGGTTGGGTATGTATGTGAGCGTGGGCACAAGTTGGTGCATGTTGAAGAAAACGACTGGAAATGCCCGGTGTGTGAGAGGCAGATTGAAGTTGAAGGTTGAAAGTTAGAATCTGTAACTCACCTTACGCAGTGGGGTAGCGGAGTTGCCGCAAAATTGAGAGTAAAATTATGAGAACAACAAACCAACTGACCCGTGTCATTCTGAGCCGCAGCGAAGAATCACTCACCTTACCAACCTGTCTGAGAATTGGTACCGTTATCCCTAACGCTTACGACCGTGTAGTGATTCTTCGCTGCGGCTCAGAATGACACGGGTCAGTTGGTCCTGCTTCTTCTAGTGCCTGCGTAAGGTGAGTTATAAGTTAAGGGCACGTCACGGGCGCTCCGAGAATGCCGAAGTTGGGCCTCTGGATGTTGAAGTCTGTACTGCCAACTGAGTTGTTGTTGTCGAAGTCGGCGTGGGCGTCATAGCCTGGGTCGCCGTTCGTTTTGCCAAAGGTACCTCTCAGTGTGTTGAAGTCGGTGCTACTTACGAGGTTGTCGTTGTTGGCGTCTCCTCCCCTCTGCGCGCCCATCTCCTGGCTTGTATCGCCCCCTGTAAGCGTGAGAGCGCCACCGTTAGCCAACGACCTGAAGCCTTTATCCCGCCAGTTGTAGAGGCCCTGGGCCAGCCCCGCCACACTCACCGTGAAGAAACCGCTGGTATCAGTAGTAGCATTGTAAGTTGAGGTCGGGCCGCCGCTTGCCAGACAGATGCTCAATGTAAGGGTCTGGGCCTGCCTCGTATTGGGTTGCGTCGAGCCTACCCAGGTGACGTGGCCGACCAGATTGGCGGCAGAAGGTGTGTTCGTAGGAGTGTTAGTGCGCGTTGCAGTGGCCGTATTGGTGGGTGTAAGGGTGCGCGTATTGGTAGGCGTGGAGCTAGGCGTGGCTGTGGAGCACAGAGTGCCTTGCCCGTCTGCGCTTGCCCGCACCATGAAGTTACCGGGCAAACCAAACGAATCTACCGTACCCAGCAAGTCGTTGCCGCCGAGGTTGTTGATGTTGGGTGGTGTGCCCGTGCTCATGGCGGCGACCCATGAGCGCACCTGTGGATCGGTCGTATCCTGGGAAGCCGGATAGAGGCGCGGGCTATAGCCCGATGTCGCCCAGAGGTCCTCGAACCCGACATAGAGGTCGCCAGGGCCAGATACAGATATGTTCACCGCGTAGCTCTCGAAGGTCTCTAGCGCGCCGACGGTGACGTTCTGCTGGCCCACCAGAGTGGCGTCAGAGGGGTCGTTATCGCCGTCGGCGTCCCTATAGACCAGCAACCTGGCGGTTTTGCCTACGAGGGTGTCGGTATTGCCGGTCTGCGCGGGCCAGAGGACGCTTATCTGGTTGATAGTGAGCGGGTAGACTGCGCTGCCAGGCGAGAAGCGGTTCAGCCATATAGCTGCGGTCTCAGTAATAACGCTCTGTCCGAAGCCGATGGAGGTGTTTCTCGTGCCGTCGTCCAGCGCGAAGGTAAAGGATGCGAATGGGGAGTAGGGCGAGGGAATAGGGTGGGGGAGTAGGGGCGCAATGGAGCGAAGCGAAATCCCGTGCGCCCCTACGGGGTTTCCCCCCACCCTATTCCCTACCGCTGCGAGCCTGTTTAGACCGCCTTTGGGCTGGTGGATTACGTTGGGTTTGCCTGGATTGTTCAGCCCTATCTGCTGGTGAAGGAGGGGCGGGCAGGTGGGAGTGGGGGTGGACGTGGGCGTGGAGCACCTGTTCAGCGAGAAGCTCAGGAGCAGACCACTAGTGATACCGCCAGTATTGCACTCGAACTGGGTGAAATGGTTGCCGTATCGCTTTTGCACGCCGACTGTGGCGCTGCTGCCGTCGCTTACCTGGCCGTAAACGATGTCGAAGTGTTCGCCCACTTCGTACAGGCGCACCTCGAAATTAGTCTGTGCTCCGCAGCCTCCGGTGCCACTATCAAAGAGGCAGGCGCGCCACTCTATGTTGAAGATGCGGTTGGGCGCGCTGCCGCTCACTGATGTGTAGATGCCGCCATCGGGCGCGGCGGCGAGCAGATCGTCCCAGTACGGGGCTATCAGGTTGTTTACTCTGGAGTTGGGCAGGCAGACGTTGAAGAAGTCGGGGCTGGCGCTGCTGAACTGAAGGTTGCCGTTCGTGCTGGCGTTCACGCTCGGAAAACCCTGCCCGTAGAACTGGAACGTGAAGGGCAGGGTGATATTCACTACAACATCGTCGCCTTGGGAGAAGGGCACGAGCGTAACGCCAGGCGCTATCGCGCCGGTTGATTGACTCATGGTGAAGTTGGAGTCGGGGCCGCAGGACGAAGGCGTCGCGGTCGGCGTTGAAGTGCCGCCTTGTGGCACGCAAGATGGCAACCTGAAAGTGAGTTGCAGGCCGGGTTGCAGGCTGTTGCCTACACTGCACTCATACTGCGTTACGGGCGCGTTAAGGTCCCTCTGCACCCCGACGGTGGCACTGCTGCCGCCCTGGTCCACCGCGCCGTAGATGATGTCGAAGCGCGGTTGTGCTTCGTAGAGGCGCACCTCGAAATTCACGTTGCCGTTGTCCGAGATGTAGTTGGCCCGCCATTCAATATTGAATATCTGGCTGCCCGGCGTGCCGCTGACCGACGTAAAAATGCCCCCGCCGAGGTGATTGGTGAGCAGATCGTCCCAGTGGGCGAAGATGGCGTTGTTGATGGATTGAGCGGGCAGGCAGGCGTTGTTATAGTCCGCGTTGCTACTGGAGAACTGCAAGTTTCCGTTAGAAGTGGCGGTCACGCGGTTGTAAAGCACGCCGTAGAAGTTGTAAGTGAAAGGCAGCGTGATAGTAGTAGGGCAATCGTCGCAGTGGTTGCCAATGTCGTTGGCGCCCGGCGCTATCGTCGCGCCAATGGTGGAAGTTATGACGTAATCGGTGCCCGGAGTGCAGGTGGCTAGAGGGGCCGACGCAGCGCGCGAACCCGCGTCGAGTCCGGTATTGGAAAGATGAGCGGGCGCTGAAGCCAGCGCGCCGCTAGACGCAAGCCCGACGCCCAGGGTCACTATAAGCGCCACAAGCCCCAACAGCCAGAGGGCCGGACTCTTTACGATTGTAAGCATATCAGTTCCTATCTAGTCTATTGATGGACGGGTGAGGCATGGGTCCACAAGTTGATGATCGTCGGATACACGCGCCCTGTCCTCGGCATAAGACTTTCACACACAAGCACATGCCGGGCCTTACAAGGTGCAGGACTACAATTCAAAGCATACCGATAACGTCCTTAACTGTCAATACGATTCCCCTTTCTATATGTTCAGAATGTGCTGAGAGTTGAATCTTGCAAGAAGCTATGGGCCGGTCGTTATAGAAGCAGGACTTACGCAATCTAGCTTTCGTCCATCGTCCATCGTCCATCGTCTATCATCGCTGTGTAAGCCCTGAGAAGTTTAGAACATTGCCGTATTTGATGATATACTTTACGCATGGTCCAGCCAAAAGAGCAACCCAATAACGGTTCTGTCAAGGTCCTGCTGATCGAGGACGACCCGAACGATGCGTTTCTATTGCAAAGGGCGCTCGCCAAAGCCAGCCCTGTCCGGTTTGAGGTGGAGCGTGTAGGGCGGTTAGAGACTGCGCTGCAATGCCTGCAAGGAGGGCGGTTTGACGCGGCGCTGCTAGACCTGTCGCTGCCGGATAGCGAGGGGCTTGAGACGCTTGATGCCGTGCGCAATGAAAACCCAGACGTGCCTATCGTCGTATTGAGCGGAATTGACAACGAGGATACCGCCATTGGCGCGCTTCAGCACGGCGCACAAGATTATCTCGTAAAGGGCGAGGCGTCCGGCGACCTGGTAATACGCTGTATACGCTATGCTATCGAGCGTAAGAGGGCCGAAGAAGCGCTACGCAAGTCGGAGTTGAAGTTCCGTTCGGTCACACAATCAGCGATAGATGCGATTATTTCAGCTGATAAGGATGGAAACATAATTTTCTGGAATGAAGGGGCACAACGCATCTTTGGTTATACAGAAAAAGAAGTGCTTGGCAAGCCGCTAACTATGTTGATGCCTCAACGATACAGGCAAGCTCATCAGGAAGGGATGGAGAGGGTTAGTTCAACAGGCGAAACTCGCGTTATTGGTCATACTTTAGAACTACACGGGCTGCGCAAAGACGGGGATGAATTTCCATTAGACCTTTCTCTTTCAACCTGGGAAACATCAGAAGGACCGTTTTATAGCGGCATTATCAGAGACGCCACCGAGCGCAAAAAGGCAGAGCAGGCGCTGCGTTCCAGCGAGGAGCGCTATCGCACCCTCCTGGAAAGCATTCCTCAGCGTATCTTCTTTAAAGACCGAAATTCGGTTTTTGTATCAATGAATGCCCCATTCGCCCAGGATGCAGGTATGTCGGTGAAGGAGTTGGTAGGAAAGACCGACTATGACATACACCCGACGGAATTAGCAGAGAAGTATCGCGCCGACGACCGCCGCGTCATGGCCACTCGGCAGGCGGAAATTCTGGAGGAGATAAATGTAGTCGGAGATCGAGATCGCTCTGTAGAGGTGGTCAAGGCCCCGGTTATCAGCGATGACGGCGAAGTCATGGGCGTGCTGGGGATGTTCACGGACATCACCGAACGCAAGCGGATCGAAAAAGAAATCAAAACCCTGAACAAGAGCCTGGAAAGCCGCGTCGCAGAGCGCACAAAACAGCTTCAGACAACCAACCAGGCGTTAGAGGAGGAGATAACCGAGCGCAAGCAGGTAGAGGTAGCTTTGCGTGAAAGCGAAGTTCGCTTCCGCTCGGTATTCGAAAATGCTCACGACGCCATTGTTATCATGGGCGACGAGGGTCTATGCCTTGACGCTAATTCTGCCGCTTGCGAGTTATCCGGTTTTCCGAGGGAACAACTGCTCGGTATCCCCTACATGAGGTTCTTCGCGCCCGACCGCTTAGAAGAGGCTCAAGAACTGTGGCGGCTATTCTTACAGCAAGGCGAACTACAGGGCGAGATACAGGTTGTGCGGCCCGATGGCGAAACCAGAGATGTCGAGTTTAGTTGCAAAGCCAATTTCCTGCCAGGCTACCACCTGGCTATCGTGTACGACGTTACTGGCCGCAAGCGCGCAGAGAACGAACTGAGGAAGTCCAGGGACCAGCTTGATGTCATACTCAAGAACGTTGCCAACGGTATCACTTTGCTGGATCCCGGCGGCAATTTCATATTCGCCAACGATGCAGCCGCCAAGATAATGGGTTTTCCATCCGCGCAGGCGTTAGTGCAGACTCCCGGTGCAGAAATTATGAGCAAGTTCGATATATTAGACGAGTCGCGCCAGGCGCTGCCTGTGGATATGCTGCCGGGCCGGCGAGCGTTGAAAGGCGAGGAAAGCCCGGAGATGCTGATCTGCTGGCGCGTAAAGGCCACTGGCGATGAACGCTGGTCAATAGTAAAGGGTACAGCCGTTTTTGGCGACAAGGGGCAGATACAGTTTGTAATCAATTTATTTCTGGACGTTACGGAGCGTAAGCTGATAGAGGAGACTGTACATGTCCGCGCCCAGCAACAGGCGCTCGTAGCCGATTTCGGCCAGAGGGCGCTCGCGGGCACCGACCTTTCTACCCTGATGGACGAGGCTTGCGTGCTTCTAGCCAGGGCGTTGAATGCCGATTTAGCTAAAGTGCTCGAATTGCTGCCGGATCGGGACGTGCTGCTGTTGCGCTCCGGTGTAGGCTGGAACGAGGGTTTCGTGGGACATGCGCTCGTCAGCACCGGGCCGGAATCCCAGGCTGGCTACATTTTGAGGTCGAAGGGGCCAGTTATCGTGGAAGACCTGCGGACCGAGACCCGGTTCAGGGGCACGCCTGTGCTTCACAAGCACAACGCAATTAGCGGCGTAAGCGTTATGATCCCCGGTAAGGACAATCCGTTTGGCGTTCTGAGCGTTCATACGAAGAGTAAGCGAATCTTCACCGAGTATGATATCCATTTTCTCCAGGCCATAGCGAATGTGTTAGCTATGGCAACCGAGCGTAAGCGAGTGGAAGAAGAAATCATTACGCTCAACTTCGACTTGCAAAACGCGAACAAGGAATTGGAGGCTTTCTCGTACTCGGTGTCTCACGACCTGCACGCGCCCTTGCGGGCCATCGCGGGTTTCTCAGACGCCTTGATAGAGGAATACGCCTCGGTGGTAGATGCTCAGGGGCGGCATTACCTGGACCGCATAAGGAGTAACGCGGAGCGGGGCGGAGAGCTAATTGACGATTTGCTGGCTTTGTCGCGCCTGGGTCGCAAGCCGATGCAAAAAGCTAATATTGATATGAAGGAGCTTGCCCTGTCCGTGTTCGAGGAACTGCAACTCGACACGCCTGATCACGTTCCGCAATTGAACATGGAGGCGCTCCCACCCGCAAGTGGCGACCGCTCGTTGATGCGAGAAGTGTTTATTAACCTGCTGTCGAACGCCATCAAATTCACGAAAGGCAAGGAACTCGCGCTCATCGAAGTTGGTGGGCGGGAAGAGGGAAACGAAGTTATTTACTACGTGAAAGACAACGGGGCGGGATTCGACATGCGCTTCGTGGGCAAACTCTTCGGCGTCTTCCAGAGGCTGCATACGACGGAGGAGTTTGAGGGCACCGGAGTGGGGCTTGCCATAGTCCAACGCATTGTCTACCGTCACGGCGGACGCGTGTGGGCCGAGGGCAAAGTTGGCGAGGGCGCGACATTTTATTTCGCGCTCCCGAAGTGAAATCTCCTTACTCAAAAGCACAAACCACAGCCTCTAGCTATGTAAATATGGTTTGTGGCGCTCTTATGCGCTGGAAGATTAGAACGTTGGAGCCATGGAAGGTTATAATAGGGAAAGTCAAAGAGTTCCAACGTTCTTAAAGATAAGGAGAAACATGAGCATAGCTACCCAGGACGACGCACGCCTGCTGGTTGAGCTTTTCAGGCTGCGGTTGGACCCATTTTTACAGGAAGCCGAAACGTGGTTTATTACGCAGTTCCAGCCGGGCACATGGGACGATCTCAAGGTGAAATACCCACCAGGCAGCCGCGAGTGGCGCATGATGACCTCGATACTCGGTTACTGGGAGATGATCGGCGCGCTGCTGGACCATAATCTCGTGAGTGAAGACCTGCTGTTCGACGCCATGGAGAGCATAGACGCCACTTGGGAGAAGGTACGAGAGTGGCTTCCTTCGGCCAGGCTGGATATGGGTTCCGACCTGTGGGAAAACATCGAAGTTCTCACCAAGCGCCAACGAAGGTGGCGGATTGCAAGGACCCCTAAAGGGTACGAGGTGTGATGGGTGAGGGAGTAGGGTGAGGGAATAGGGTGAGGGAATAGGGTGAGGGAATAG
>JBBQIC010000132.1:0-10367 GCA_038324555.1 Chloroflexia bacterium | reverse complement strand
GTCATAGTGAGTGTCTGGCAAGCACCGGGAATTGAACGTGGTGAAGTCGCCCTGGAACTGAAGCGTGCCGTTGGAGTCTACCCGCGCTTCGGTGAATGTCTGGTCATACAGCCTGTATGCGAAAGGCAAGGGGACCAGGGTGGTGCAGTCTATGCAGTGGTTGCCGGTGTCATCTATGCCGGGCACCAGTTTAGCCCCAGTTGTCGCGGTTATCTCGTAATCGCCATTGCCGCATACTGTCGGGGTCGCGGTGGGAGGGGTTCCGGTAATGGTGGGCATTGGCGTGCCCGTAAAGCTACCGCTCAACCTGAACACCTGGTCTGGCTCGCCCGGCTGTCCGTTCTTGCAACCGGCTCGCGCAGCCCAGCCAGGGCAGCCTCTACGCCAGCCATCGTCGGGGTTGCGATAAGCCGCCGGGTTGTTGGACTTGACGGTGCGGTTGTTCCAGTACCACATTAGATGTGGTACGTAATCCTGGTTAGCCTGTACAGACACCCAGTAAGTGCCCGGCTGTAGGGTGACAGACGCGATGGGAATCACGAATGAGCCTCTGGTGGGGCCGGAGGTGTAAGCGACCTCCATCTGGGTGGAGATAGCCGTGCCTGGCACACCGGATGCGTTCCTGTAGATATAGACGTTGACCGAAGAAGCTGGCCCGCCCCTCCTGTCGTACTGGCCCTCGACTTCCACCTGGCTTACCGTCCATGTCTGGCCGGATGGCACAACGAAGTCGTCTGCGCCCTGGTCATTCAGGTCTTCGTAGTATTGGCCGAATATCTGCGAAGATGTAGCATCAATACCTGTGTTGTTGTACTGGTCATACAGGACAACGCGAGGGTTTGCGGGTGGGTTTGCCCGGTGCATCGAGTGGGGGCTTGCGGGTGGGTTGGCTATGTGAGCGGACGCGGGCGGGCTGCCCACCCGACCGGCTCCAACCACGAGGATCGCAAGTATACATATCAAACCGGATAACCACGTTAGTCGCCACATGGGTCCTCCTTGCTATGACTGGCAGGTTGTCAGGGATCACCCCCATAGATTGCCAGCCCTGTTGAATGGATTGATTATATCACATAAAACGAATGCTGTGGCTTTGCAAATCACGGGGTAGGGCTGGTGCAAAGTCGGAAATATAGAGGAAACAGACCCACTAACCCGTGTCATTCTGAACGGAGTGAAGAATCACTAACCTTACCACAGCGTCGGGGGACAAGAGCATCTTCCCAAACGCTTACGACCCCGCAGTGATTCTTCACTCCGTTCAGAATGACACGGGTTAGTGGGTCCTCTTTCCCCAACACTTCCGACTTTGAATAAACCCTGTCGGGGGACCGAGGTCAGGCTCCATCCATACCGAATATGGTACAATTTCCTATTAGGAGGGAAAAGTGGGCCAATGGTAAATGGCAGCGAGCACACGGATATGTACGACGTAATCATCGTAGGGGCGGGCCACGCTGGGTGCGAGGCCGCGCTTGCCTCGGCGCGCATGGGACACCGCACTCTACTGATTACCCTCAATCTGGATACTGTGGCCTTGATGCCTTGCAATCCTTCTGTCGGGGGGCCTGCCAAGGGACATGTAGTGCGTGAGATTGACGCGCTGGGCGGCGAGATGGCGCGCAATGCTGATCGCACTGCTATACAGATACGGATGCTCAACGTAAGCAAAGGCCCAGCCGTGCAGGTTCCGCGCGCACAGTGCGACAAGAAGCAATACGCGCTATCCATGAAGACCGTGCTGGAAACCACGCCTAATCTGCACCTCAAGCAGGGCGCGGTGGCGGGCCTCGTCCTTGAGCCGTTGGACCCCAAAGCAGACATCGAACAGATAGCCCCCAGTCTTAGCCATGAGCATGGAGCCGCCGATGCAGCCTTCCATGCACCCAGGAGTCGCTTGAAAGTCCTGGGTGTGACCACCGCGACGGGTCGGGGGTACAGGGCGCACAGTGTGGTGCTCACTACAGGCACGTTCCTGCGCGGGCGCATCATCTCAGGCGCGTTTACTACCCCGGCGGGCCGGTCGGGTGAAGCGCCCTCTATCCAGTTGTCCGAGGCGCTGGGCGAGCTATCCTTCCCTCTCATGCGCCTGAAGACGGGCACCCCCCCACGCATTGACGCCCGCACCATAGACTATTCGCTGGTCCAAATGCAACCCGGCAGCCCCACCCCACTCTATTTCAGCCACGAGCGCATAGAGGCCGACACCCAGGAGCCGTTAGACAGCTATCCACAACCAGAACAACAAGTAGTAACTCAAAACTCAAAACTCAAAACTCAAAACTCTTCCTGGCGTCGCCAGATGGCTTGCTACCTGGTGCATACCACGCCAGAGACTCACAAAATCATCCGCGACAACCTGGACCGCTCTCCCATGTTCAACGGGCAGATAGAGGGCGTCGGGCCGCGATACTGCCCCTCCATCGAGGACAAGATATATCGCTTCGCCGACAAGGAGCGCCACCAGCTTTTCCTGGAGCCTGAAGGTTGGCGCACCAACGAAGTGTACGTGCAGGGGTGCAGCACCTCTCTGCCCGAAGACGTGCAGTGGCGCTTGATACGCTCCATACCCGCCCTGCGAAACGCCGAACTGATGCGCATCGGTTACGCCGTCGAGTATGACGCAGTGCCGCCAAGCGAGATAACCGCCTGGATGGAGAGCAAGCGTGTGGCTGGCCTCTTCCTGGCCGGGCAGATCAACGGCACCTCCGGCTACGAAGAAGCGGCGGGGCAGGGGATTATGGCGGGCATAAACGCGGCGCTCTATGCGCGTAGGGTGAGGAAATTGGGTAAGGGAATAGAAACTCACCCTACTCCCTCACCCTATTCCCTACTCAGCGACATCAAGGCAAACAAGCCTCTAGTGCTCCCACGCCACCTTGCTTACATCGGCGTGATGCTGGACGACCTCACCAGTATGGACCACCACGAACCTTATAGGCTGATGACCTCGCGGGCGGAATACCGGCTATTGCTGCGTTCGGATAACGCCGACTTGCGCCTGAGCGCCATCGGCCACGCGCTTGGCCTCGTTTCAGACGAGCGTTACGGGCAGGTGCAGCGCAAAGAGGAGATAGTAGCCGATTTGCTTGCGCGTATTTCGGAGGGCGTGGTCACCAACGCAGTCGGGGCGCGTCTCGCGGCGGCGGGGTTCGAGCGACCTGCCCCTGGGCGGCATACCACACTGCTTGAATATCTGCGCCGCCAGACTACACCTTACGCGGCGCTGGGAGCCTTGCTGCCCGACCTGGACATGAACGACCCTATAGTAGAAGAAGCCGCCGAGCAGACCGAGATAGCCGCCAAATACGCGGGTTATATAGTAAAGCAAGAGGCCGAAGTAGCCCGAACTCGCAGGTTGGAAGAGCACCCTCTCCCGTCCGAGTTTCCCTATGAAGAGTTGACGGCCCTGAAAATAGAAGCGCGCCAAAAGCTGTCGCGCTTCAGGCCAGCTACAGTGGGCCAGGCCTCGCGCATAGCAGGCGTCACCCCGGCAGACATAGCCGTGCTGCTGGTGTATTTGAAGCGGTTGAATGCCTCGTAAGAGTTCAGAGTTAAGGGGTAATCGTAGGGGCAGGTCTCCGTGCCCCTACGAGTTTTTCCCCACCCCTTGTTTGAACACCCACAATACCGGTGGATTGACGTATATAGGATGCGCGTGTTAGCATTTAAGTGCTAAACAGTAAACCCGGGAAGAGGAACGCTATGCAATCTAAACAAACGAAAAAACGTCAGGCTAACCCCGAAACAAGCTCTACCGAGCCGACCAGTTACGAGGACATTCGCAAAATAGTTCTAGGGTGGTCGCCAACTATGCGCTCCGCCCTGGCGCACGACATTCTGGACACGCTCGCGCAGCAGGCCGAAACTCCACGCCCTAGACGCAAGACCCTCCATCTAGCCTTGGGGCTTCTCGATAAAGGACAACCGGCTCCAACCGACGAAGAGGTTGAAAAAATGCTCGATGAGTACCGCATGAGCAAATACAGTCAGTGAAAATACTACTCGATACTAATGTTATTCTTGACGTTCTCTTGAACCGGCAGCCCTTCGTTCTGAACGCCCAACGAGTCTGGCAAGCATGTGAGGAAGGGCGTATAGATGGATACGTTGCAGCCACAAGCATTACGAATATTCATTATCTGGCTCGTAAGATAGGTGGCATTGTTGATGCCGAGGCTGCGGTGCAGGCTTGCCTGAATACGTTCCAAATTTGCACGGTCGACCGCCGGATTCTGGAAGCAGCGATGTCATTGCCGGGTAATGATTATGAAGATAACGTTCAAGCAGCTTGCGCGGCTGTAACGGGGCTGGACGCAATCGTGACCCGCGACAAACAGGGCTTCAAGAACGCGAACATCCTGATATTACCGCCCGCCGACCTTCTACAGAAGCTTTAGACCAGCGCCCGACCATACACGTTCGTCTTTCGTCTCACGAGAATGTTATAATCGTCTGATGACCGCAAAAGGAGACCGCGCGCTTTGAAACTATTAGACGATGTTATTGTACGCACCCTTTCCAGCATGTCTGCCGACGAGCGGCGTGAGTTGGTATTGAGTGTGGTTGACCAGTTGCTGACGCAAATGAGCGCTTCCGAGCGCCAGTCGCTCATGGAGCACGTAGTGGATCACTTTCTGGATACTCTCCCCAGCGAAGAGCGCGTCGCCACAGTGCGCGAACTGGTGCCCCGCCTACTGGGGCAACTCATGCAGAGCGGCGGCATGAACGTAGACGAATTACTATGGGCCGCAATGGGTTCGCTCGGCGCGCTGGAAGCGAATACGAACAAAGATAACAGCCAATCAACGGACGATGGACGATAGACGATGGATTATCAGCAGCAACCGTCCATCGTCCATCGTCCATCGTCCATCGTCCATCGTCCATCGTCCATCGTCCATCGTCCATCGTCCATCGTCCATCGTCCATCGTCCATCGTCAGAGCGTAGCCTAAACAATGCCCTTCCTAAGTGACCTCCTGCACAGAACAGTCCGCGACAGCCGGAACGAGGCGGTGGGCAAATGCGTTGACGTGTACGTCAACCCTGACGAGGGCTACCCCGCGCTGGTAGCCCTTGGGCTATTGCGCGGCGGTCAGGAGTACCTCATTTCGGCGCTCGACCTTGCGCGCATTGATTATAAAGGCATTATCCTCAACGGGCGCTTACGCGACATGATACTGTACGAATCCCAGGGAGGCGAAATAGGGCTGGCCCGCCAGGTGCTTGACCGGCAGATCATAGACATAAACGGCAAGCGCGTGGTGCGCGTAAACGACCTACAATTCGCCTACGCGAACGGCAAGTATCGCCTGGTGGCGGTAGACGCCAGCCCATCTGGATTGGCGCGCCGATTGGGTGTGGAGCGCCCCATAGGCAAGCTGCTCAAAATGAGCGGAAGACGCGGCTCAGGGGGCCTCATACCCTGGGACCAGGTAGACCCCACGGCCATCGGTCCTGCCGGAGTGCCCCTCAAGGTCGCCCGCAACGACCTGACACAAATGCACCCTGCCGACCTGGCAGACATAGTCGAAGAACTGGATACCGAGGCAGGCGATTATGTACTCTCCATACTTGATACTGAACTGGCCGCCGACACGCTACAGGAGATAGAGCCGGAACGCCAGGCATCGGCTCTCGAAAGCATCGAGCCGGAGCGCGCTGCCGACATCCTGGAAGCTATGGACCCGGACGAAGCCGCCGACGTGCTTGGCGACATTTCGGCGGACCGCGCCGCTGACCTGTTGAGCCGCATGGACCAGGAAGACGCCGAAGACGTGCGTGAACTACTCTCCTACCCGGAGGATTCGGCGGGCGGCATCATGACCACCGAATACCTGTCTGTCCCGGCAGGTCTGACCGCAGTGCAGGCGATCCAGCATGTGCGCGACTTGTACCGCGACGCCCCAGGCACTCATTACCTCTATGTCATGGACGACGAGGAGAAGTTGCTGGGCGTTATCTCGCTGTGGGACTTGATAGTATCCGAGCCGGAGCAAAAGATCAAGGAATTTATGGCGTCCCCAGCCATACAGGTCCAGGCGACCGATGCGCCGGAAGACGTAGCGGCTATACTGGCGAAATATAACCTGCTGGCGGTGCCCGTGACCGACGCCACAGGCCATATGCTAGGCATAGCCACCGTAGACGACGCTATCGAGGCGGTAATGCCCGGCGCGTGGAAGCGACGCTTGCCGCGCGTCTTCGGATGAACGTGAAACGTGAAACGTGATTACCGCAATTCACGTTTCACGTTTCACGTTTCACTTCATTGGAGGTGAACCTTGATAAGCAACACGCCTTCGCGCCCACGGTACAGCGACCGTATGCACGCTGGATATGAGTTGGCTGTGGAGTTGCGGCGCTTTCTCAACGGGCGAGACCCGATCATTTTAGCCGTACCGCGTGGCGGTGTACCCGTTGCTACGGCTATAGCCCACGATCTGGGGGCGCCTCTGGACCTCATCGTGCCGAGAAGGATAACGGCCCCTGGACACCCGGATATGACCCTGGGCGCGGTTACTCCCGACCGCACATTGGTGGTCAACAAAGCGCTCGCTGGGAAACTGCAAATCTCCGATGAAGAACTGGAACAGTTATCAATACCCGTATGGGCAGAGGTGCAGCGCACACAGCAGCTATATCGTGGGGGCCGCGCTTATCCCGACTTGCGGGGCCACACCGCCGTCATCGTGGACGACCGGCTGACCACAGGGTACACGTTGATTGCTGCAATCATTTCGGCGAGGAAGATGGAGCCTGCGGGAGTGGTAGTGGCGGTTCCTGTGTCTTCCCTGGAAGGATTGGAGCGAGTGCGAAGCTACGTTGACGATCTACTCTCGTTGGAGATAACTAACGATATAGCGTTCCCGATGTCCCGATATTATGCGAGCGCCGAACCTCTCAGCGACCGAGAAGTTAGCCGGGACCTGGAGCGCTTCTGGTCCGAACGCCCGCCGGACGGCTATAACGAAACATTTTAGACCATAAATAGCGACGAGGTAAAAGAAGAACAAGGACCGGATGCACAGCCTCCGATCCTTGTTTATTGTAGCGCATAGGGGATTCGAACCCCTGATCTTCTCCTTGAAAGGGAGATGTCCTGGGCCTCTAGACGAATGCGCCTGGCGAGTGAATTATACGCTTTGCTACAGGCGTGCGTCAAGTTCTAATTGCTACTCACTATTGCAAAATTGCAGAAAGGAGACTGATAAGCCGCGCTGTTAAGAACGCTAATGTGTTTGGCGCGCCCTGACAATGGCGCTCTCGTGGGCTAGTTGTTCCAGGCGATCATCGAGGGGAGCAAGCTCAACGGGACCGTGCCTGCGCGCAAGAGCCTGAGATAGCAGATAATCGGCGAAGCGGGGGTTCTTGGGGAGCAAGGAGCCGTGCAGATAGCAGCCGTAAGCGGTCTTATAGATAGCGCCCTCGTTCCCGTCCCCGCCGTTGTTGCCGCCGCCAATGATGCTCTTGCCAAGCGGGCGACACCCAGGACCCAGGTAAGTGTAACCCGAATGGTTCTCGAAAGCCACGAGAATGCCCACGCCCTGCAGCGCACAGTCTACCAGCACGTTGCCGATATAGCGGGTGTGCCCGGCGTCGGTATGCGCGTCGAAGAGTCCAATGCCTGGAAGATCGTCTCCTTCGAACGGACGGTAATAGCGCCCCAGAAGCTGATAGCCGCCGCATACACTGAGTACAACAGCGCCGCGCTCCACAGCCTCGCGTATGGCATCGCCTTTCTGCCCCTGTAGGTCAAACGACACCGCGATCTGCTGCTTATCCTGCCCGCCGCCGAAGAAGTAGAAATCATAATAATCAGGGTCTATTGCGTCTCCGATGCTCACGTTGCTGACCTGCACTTCCAGACCCCGCCAGAGTGCGCGCCTGCTCAAGGCGAAGATATTTCCACGGTCACCATAGATGTTCATCAACTCAGGATAGAGAAATGCTATGCGTAGTTCCATGTCTTGTAGGGAATAGGGTGAGGGAATAGGGTGAGTAACTATTCCCTCACCCTATCGTCAGTCCTCCCAAAATTGGCCGGACACCCAACCACGCTCGTGCAACAGCTTGCGAAAAGCTAGCATGGCGGTGTAGGTGGGGCATACGTATAATGTCTCGCCGGGCGGTAGGTCTTTCAGGGCATCGTCCAGGGCTTGTGCGACGTCCGGGTTTGTCTTTATCAGCGCGGAGTCAACCCCGGCGTATTTGAGGCGCACGGCCATATCTCCCGCCCTTATGCCCGATATATGCACCGAGGCTATGTTGTCCGGTGATGCTGATAGTAACTCGAAATCAACGTCCCACAGCCATGACACATCACGCCCGTCGGCGGTGAGGTCGTTGATGATGATGAGTAGGGAGTAGGGTGAGGGAGTAGGGTGAGGGAGTAGGGTGAGGGATGAGGGAGCCGTTTCTACTCCCTCATCCCTCACCCTATTCCCTACCCCTGGAAAGAGCATACGCAGCACTTCGTTGAAGCCCACGGGATTCTTTACCAGGGCCATCAATAGGCTCTTGTTGTCGGCACCCGGTATAGCGACGCGCTCTATGCGGCCAAAAGCGGCAGTAAAGTTTTCGAGGCCCGTCTTGACGTGGGTTAGCGATATGCCGAGGGATAAGGCTGCGGATACTGCTGCCAGAGCGTTGTAGACGTTGTAAAGGCCGGGCACTTTGAGTGTTATGTCCAGATCGCCTGCGGGCGTGTGAAGGCTCAGGTTGCTGTTATCTGTGCCGTTTAGACGGATGTGTATGGCCGCGACATCGGGTTGTGGCCTCGCCAGACCGCATTCGGGACAGCGCCAATGGCCAAGGTGGCTCAATAGGATGAGGTCATAACGCAGGCGGTTGTTGCAGCGTGGGCAAGATATAGAGTCGGCTGCATGGGGCAACGATGCAAGCGCGTAGCCCCGGTCGGATATGCCAAAGGTGAACGGCGCGGCACGCAGACCGGGCGTATGGGCCAGGTACGCAATGGCAGGGTCGTCCGCGTTGAGCACGAGTCGAGACCCCGACGATAACCTGGGGAGCGCGGCTAACCATTTGCTGTACACAGCGTCAATCTCGCCGTAGCGGTCAAGTTGGTCGCGGAAGAGGTTGTTGAAAACAGCCACTCTTGGGCGGACTGCGGACAGCACGGCGGGCACGGTAGCTTCGTCTACCTCGAACAGACCCACCCGCAGGCGGTCCGGCAGGGTTGCGGAAGGCGTGGCGGCATCTACCATGGTGGAGATAAGGCCGCGCGCAAGGTTGGAGCCGGAACGATTGTGCAGGGGTTGTAGACCTGCCGTGTCGAGTATCGAGCCGAGCATCCGCGAGGATGTGGTCTTGCCGTTGGTGCCCGTGACCATGACTGAGCCTTCCGGCAGTTGCGATGTGAGATCGCGCAGCACACGCGGGTAGACCGCCTGAGCAATCAGGCCAGGGAGCGCAGTGCCACCGCCGCGCCCAAGCACCCGGGTCGCCATTGCGGAGGCTTTGCCTGCGGCTACTGCGGCTACTAATACAGGGTTTCGCATGGGTTTATTACGGACGATGGACGATGGACGATGGGCTATAGACAAGCAACGAGCATTCCTATCGTCCATCGTCCATCGTCCATCGTCCGTTTCACCTCGCCACGTTATCCAGATCGTGGTCGAACTCTTTGAACTTGACTTCGTCAAGAGGATAAAGGATACGCCCACAGTTGGGGCATAGAGTGAATTCGGCACTGGTGCGGGCCGTGCGAAGGATGTGTACCGGAATGGCGACGTGGCAGCCACCACACAAGCCTCCCTGCACCGCCGCCACCGCTACGCCGCCCTTACTTCGGCGCAGGCGTTCGTAAGCCTGTAAATCGGCCCAGGGTAGGTCGGCGGCGATGGCGCGCTGCCTCTTGACCTGAAGCACTTTCGTCTGCTCGGCCAGTTTGTCTTTTTCTTCAAGCAGCCCTGTTTGCATATGCTGCCAGTCTTTCTCTACTTTATCCATATCGTCACTCTTTGTCGTAAGTTCAGTCTCGGCCTCTTCCACAGACAGCATCGCGTCAAGGGCGCTGTCGTCAAGAGACTTGAGGCGCGTCCTCAGGTGCCCCACTTCCTCTTGCACCTGTGATAGCTCTTTGGGGTTCTTTATGGTCCCGCCATAAAGAACGCTTTCCTGGGACTTCAGCCTCTTGGAGACCTCTTCAGCTTCGTGGGAGAGGCGCTTGAGAGTGGACTGGCGCTCAGATAGGAGCGCGCGCGATTCGTCATGCACTGCCCTGGCCGCGACGAGTTCAGGGCTATCCACCATCTGCTCATCGAGTTGGCGCATACGCGCAACACGTCTATCCATACCTGTGTCTATCTGTTGCAGAACGTATAGCTGGCTGACGCGGCT
>JBBQIC010000131.1:0-10491 GCA_038324555.1 Chloroflexia bacterium | reverse complement strand
GTCGGCAAAGTCGTCCAGGCTGCCGATGGTCAACTCAACACCGGGCGCTCTTTCGTCAAGCTCGGCCCGCATTCGGGCGAGTTCTTCAGACGATTGAGGGCCTATGTTATCCGTGGTGTGCTGCAAGGCCAGCCAGGTATCTAATTCCCAGTCTTCCGGCGGCAATAGCGACGTGCCGTACCCGCCCACCGAGTAGTAAGTCAGCAGGCGCGAACCGTCGGGGCCTTCCCACCAGAAGAGCCGGGGCACATGGGGAGGGTGGCTGCCTGGATTGCAGCCCAGGTGCAGAAATCGCACGCCCGCGCACACGAGGAGGGACGGGAGAATCCAGGTGTGGCCGGGCACATCGGTCTGCTTGGCGGATCGCGGCCACACCCCAAACTCCTCCGAGAGCGACCGCGAAACATATAAGCTCCTCACCAGGTCTTCCAGGCCGCAGAAAGCGGTGTGGGTCGTGAAGGGCCATACGTGCCAGAAAAGGCGACCAGCCTCTACAAGCTCGCGTGCCGATGCGCGGGTGTTTTCGGGGACCGACGGGTTGTGGAGCAGATAGCGTAGAGGCCACGCGGGAAGCGTCCACTTATATTGCAAGTTAGGAGGCTCGTTCGCAGTCGCTTGCATGACGCCCATGACCGCATCAAACATCGGCCCTGTATAGAGCGACATCACACGGTCAGGCAAATCCGTGAAGCCCAGGTCAAAGTGCGTCTTGAAAACGGCCACCACCTTGCGCAAAGGTTGCTTCTTATGCGGAGCTTTCTGCGTGTTTGGCAAAACTATCCCCTGGACGATGGTTGCTATCATCTATCGTCTATCGTCAGAATCTTGCCGCTATCATGAGCCTCATCAGGAATAGTATAACCCGCTCTAGAATCGAAACATGAGTCATCCCGAATTTTCATAAGAAACCGCAAAGACGCAAAGACGCTAAGATTTCTTATAGTTGCTTGTCGTACCTATGCGGAGCACAATCATAAAAAACTTTGCGTCTTTGCGTCTTTGCGGTTTCTTTTTCTCAACCTACCTTGCCACTCCAAATTCGGGATGACTCATAGCTTGAGCCGAATTCTTTTCTGCTTTAGCTGAGACTGTAACTATGCGTCATCACGGGAGGTGGAATACGCTGCTGCCTGGACTCCGTGCTGCTCCTGGGTAGTATGTGTTCAGTGGAGAGGCACGTAATCACGCGGTTGAGGCCGTCTATCCTGCGAACCGCGCTTGCTATGGCCCTGCGTTCTTGTTCGCTCGCAACGACGCCTTCGATATAGGCCACCCCATCTTCGACCGCGACCGCTATTGCGTCAATGTCGTCCGTGGCAACAGCGATTACATCGCGGATCCGCTGTGCCAGCCTTCTATCAGTTTCTTCCATGATGCACTCCATAACGCAACGATAGGTTCCAATGCTCTCTGGCCGATACCGGATATGTCCTGAGCCATACTTTACGTAATACACGCAAGTTCTGTGCCAGAGGTCGTTTGGGAGGGTAGGGTGAAGGAGTAGGGGGTCGGGAATCGGGAGTCGGTAAGTTGGCTCCCGATTCCCGACGACCGACCCGCCGTTGACTTTTACTTCGCCCGAATGCCTAGCCATGCCTCGCACCTCCGTACTATGCTGATCATATTATAACGTAAGGAGGTGAGACGCATCGTAATTGTTCACATCACGGTGCGCCAGCGCGGATAGGCGGTGCGCCGTAAGTGTTCAGATTAGGGGTAGAGGAAAATCTATCGGTAAGGGCGAACCTTGTGGTCGCCCTCTTGACGAAGCAGTATGCACAGAGGGCGACCACAAGGTTCGCCCCTACACGGCTATCTCCTCTATCCCAACTCTGAACATTTACGATGCACCTCCCTGCCCGAAGTTGCCTTTCAGCAGGTTGAAGTCCAGGGCACCGACCAGGTTGTCCCCGTTGAAGTCTGCACGGTCGTCGTAGCCTGGTTCCCCTATACCCTTCCCATAGCTCGCCCTGACTATGGTGAGGCGTCATTCTCAAGCGGATTTGTTACGGTTGGACGATGGCGCTGTGGACAATCTTGCAAATCTGCCCACGAGTGGCGCTGTTGTCGGGGCGGAATGTGCCGTCCCCGTAGCCAGTAATTATCCCATGATTGTAGGCGGTCTCTATATAGCCATAGAATGGGTGGGACGCCGACACATCCGAGAAGTGTGGGCCGCCCGTAGTGTCTATAGGCCACTGTTGAGCCAGCACTATTATCTTGGATAGCTGCGCCCTCTTTATGTTGGTATCTGGGCGGAATGTGCCGTCCGAGTAGCCGGAGATGATGTCCCTGTTGTAGGCTGTTTCTATGTAATCATAGAAGTTGTGATCTGGGGGCACGTCCGAGAAGTGGGGTCCACCCGTGGTATCAATCGGCCAGCCCGAGGCGAGCACCACTATCTTGCTCAGTTGGGCACGGGTGGTGTTGTTATACGGGCGGAATGTGCCATCCGCGTAGCCAGAGATAGCGCCCATGCAATAGAGATACCGCACGGCCTGATAGAAGTAGTCGGTTGGGTAGACATCCGAGAAGCTTATCGTGCAAGGAGTGGCCGTGGCAACCGGGGTGCGAGTGCGAGTTGCGGGGGTGCGTGTGCGTGTGGGGGTATTGGTCGGCGTGAGGGTGGCCGCGCCGCACTGGGCATTGTAATGCTCGATCAGCGTACTATTGTTCCAGTTGCCAACGGCCCACACGTCGTTGCTCGCTACGGCCGCCACCCCATAAAGCTCACTAATACCCGGGCTGGGCACGATGCTCCACTGCGTGCCATCCCAGTGTTCGGTCAGCGTCAACCTGTAGGAGTCGCCGACTGCCCAGACGTCGTTGGCCGCCACCGCCGCCACCCCACGGAGGATGTTTTCGCGCGTGTCCTGGTTGGGGCTGGGCACGCTGCTCCAACTCGTGCCGTTCCAGTGTAGGATCACTGTACGGTAGGAAGTGCTCTCATAGTAGTTGCCAACGGCCCAGACATCGTTGGCCGCCACCGCCGCTACCCCATAGAGCCGCCCTGGGCCAGGGTTGGGCACGATGCTCCAACTTGTGCCATTCCAGTGTAGGATCAGTGAACCGCCAACGGCCCAGACATCGTTGGCCGCCACCGCCGCTACCCCGTAAAGGAGGGCATCGAGGCCGGGGCTGGGCACGATGGACCAGGTTGAGCCGTTCCAATGTTCGATCAGCGTCTCCCAACCCGTAGACTGGTCAGGGTTGTACCCGCCGACAGCCCAGATGTCGTTGACCGACACAGCCGCTACACCATATAGCTCGTTGTTATTCGTAGTTGTTGTGTTGGGGCTGGACACGACGCTCCAACTTGTGCCGTCCCAGTGCTCGATCAGCGTCTGTAAAGGTAAATACCAGAGGTGGGCGTATTCGCCGACTGCCCAGATGTCGTTGGCCGACACCACTACCAGCCCTTCTAAACGGTTAACCTGGCCCGCGTTGGGACTGGGCACCAAGCTCCATTGTGTGCCGTCCCAGTGCTCGATCAGCGTCCATGCATAATCATAGGGGAAGTATGTGCCGACGGCCCACATGTCGTTGGCCGACACCGCCGCCACGGAGCGAACCTCGTAAACCCCACTAAGGCTGGGCACGATGCGCCAGGCAAGGGCGCAAGGCTCCGGCGTCGGCGTGGAGGTGCGTGTTGGGGTACGGGTGGCGGTGCGGGTTCGGGTAGCGGTGTTGGTGGGGGGTGTGCCCGTCGCCGTGGGCGTGGGGCAAATCGGGCTATGACGGGCGATCAAAGCATTCTGGGAGCAACCGCTCATGCACCCCACCGCTCCCACCGCCCACACCACGCCCAAGCCGCCCCCCGTCACCGCCACCCCGTACAGGTGATCCAGCCAGGTGGGACTGGCGGGCATCTGCACCTGGGTCCATGCCGAGCCGTCCCAGTGTTCGGCCAGGGTCATTGTGCCCCCGCCCGTTCGTTCGGTATCTCCCACCGCCCAGACATCGTTGCTCGCCCGCGCGCTCACCCCGTAAAGATGGTTCCACGCGCCGGGGCTGGGGCTGGGCACGATGGACCAGTCGCTGCCGTCCCAATGTTCCGTCAACGTCGAACCGCTGCTGAAGTACTGGCCGACGGCCCAGACATCGTTGGCCGCCACCGCCGCCACGCTATTGAGCGTGCCGTAATCGCCAGGTCTGGGCACGGTGGACCAGGCGCTGCCGTTCCAGTGGTCAATCAGCGTTGCCCCGTAGGTGCCGCCGACCGCCCACACGTCCGTCGGCCGCCGCCACCCCATACAAGCGAGGCTGGGCGTTCCCACCGGGGCCGATTTGAAGGGTCCAGGTGCTACCATTCCAATGCTCGATCAGCAGTTGCCCTACAAAAACGCCGTCGTCGCCGTAGCCTACGGCCCACACATCATTGCTGGCGATGACCGTGACGGCGTACAGATGGTTCTGTGGTCGGGGGCCGTTGGGGCTGGGCACGATAGTCCACGCCGTGCCGTCCCAATGCATGGTGAGCGTCTGGGTGATGCCAGTCCCCACCGCCCACACGTCATTGGGGGCGACCCCGGCCACGCCCTGTAGTACCGCATTGCCGGAACCGGGATTGGGGCTGGGCACCTGGGTCCAAGTCGTGCCGTCGCCATGCACAGTCAAGGTGCGCCGTGTGCCGGAGTCGGTGTAATAACCCACCGCCCATAGATCATTCGGGCCGATGGCCGTGACACCATTCAGTACGCTGTCGCCGGGCGGGGCAGGATTGGGGTAGACCGTCCAGTTCGGGGTGCAAGATGGTGTGGGTGTGACCTGACCCTGACCCTGGCCCTGGGCGGATCCGTTACCCCATGCAGCCGGGCCAGAAGAGTTGCCTGCCACCACGTTCAGCGAATGCCCCGCGAACGCTACCCCCGCAGTCAGCAGGGTGGCAAACAGCACCACTATCAGCAGCAATAACAGGGGCAAAGACAATGTCCGCCAGCTTGCACTTATGCTCTTCATTTCGTTCATGCCCACACCTTCCTTTCCTAACTTCTTCTACTCCCTTCACAGACAATATGCCGATATAGCTCAACCATGAGCGTCACTTGATACGTAACGTGACAGGCCTGCTGCCCTGGACTACGCCGAAGTCTCTTTACACTTTGGCCGTGCCGTTGGCCGGGTGTCCAAACCAAAAGCAATGAGGCTTCTCGTGCAACCAGTGCAGATATGGGATATGAGTATAGCTCACTTTAGATTCGTGTACAAGCGGCAATTTGAATAAGCCAGGGCTTATTCAAAGTCAGAAATGCGCCAGAGGAAGAGGATTCGTAGGGGCAGGTCTCCGTGCCTGCCCTGTTCGAGTACCCCGATGTCAGGGGTAAACCACCAGGGCAGGCACGGAGACCTGCCCCTACGGCTGGGTTGGGTCCCAACCCCCAGATTCCATGCGCTAACGACCCGTGTGTGATATAATAGATAGTGCCAAAATAGATATGATTCCCCAAAGTAAACAGGGAAAAGCCACACCAGGAGGAAAGACAGCAATGGCGCAGAACCTTGTCCAAAAGATAATAGGCAACCATCTTATTTCCGGTGAAATGAACGCCGGGAAAGAGGTCGCAATACATATAGACCAGACGTTGACGCAGGACGCTACGGGCACTATGTCGTACCTGCAATTCGAAGCGATGGGCATCCCAAGGGTGCGCACTGACATTTCCGTAAGCTACGTTGACCACAACATGCTCCAGACCGGCTTCGAGAACGCCGACGACCACCGCTTCTTGCAGTCCATAGCCGCGAAGTACGGCATCTACTTCTCAAGGCCCGGCAACGGCATCTGCCACCAGGTACACCTTGAACGATTCGCCATCCCCGGCAAGACGCTGCTCGGTTCAGATAGCCACACGCCAACCTGCGGGGGCCTGGGTATGCTCGCTATAGGTGCGGGCGGCCTTGACGTAGCGGTCGCAATGGGCGGCGGGCCGTTCTACATGGCGATGCCGGAAGTGTGGCTGGTAAACCTGGTAGGCAAACGCCAGCCCTGGGTCGCCTCCAAAGACATTATTTTCGAGCTACTACGCAGGCTTTCAGTCAAGGGCGGCGTGGGTAAAATAATAGAGTACGGAGGCCCCGGCGTCGCCGATTTGAGCGTGCCGGAGCGCGGGACCATCACCAACATGGGGGCCGAATTGGGCGCAACAACCTCGGTCTTCCCCTCCGACGATAGGACCAAACAGTACATGCAAGCCCAGCAGCGCGGCAAAGACTGGGTAGAGATGTCCGCCGACCCCGACTGCGAATATGACGGCATCATCGAAATCAACCTTGACGAGCTAGAGCCGCTAGTCTCAAGGCCGCACAGCCCCGACAGCGTTGTGCCGGTGCGCGAGATAGCGGGTACACCTGTTACCCAGGTGCTCGTCGGCTCCTGCACGAACTCGTCCTACGTGGACCTTCAGACGGTGGCGGGCGTGCTCAAAGGCAACACGGTCCACCCTTCGCTGTCGTTTGGCGTTACGCCCGGTTCGCGCCAGGTGTACACGATGATAGCTCGCTCAGGCGCGCTCGGCGACCTCATCGAGTCGGGAGCGCGCATACTAGAGTCGGCTTGCGGGCCGTGCATTGGCATGGGGCAGGCCCCCGCTTCCGGCGCGGCCTCCCTTCGCTCCTTCAATCGCAACTTCGAGGGGCGGTCCGGCACACCTAACGCGCTGGTGTATCTCGCCTCGCCTGAGACCTGCGCGGCTTCTGCTCTCACTGGAGTGATTACCGACCCCCGCGAGTTGGGGCCGCAACTGAGGATCGAAGTGCCAGAGAAGTACCTGGTCGAGGACAACATGATAATGCCGCCCTCGTCTGAGTCTGAAAACGTAGAGGTCGTGCGCGGACCAAACATCAAACCCCTGCCCATCAACAAGCCGATGGGCGACAACGTGGCTGGACAGGTGCTCCTCAAAGTAGGCGACAACATCACGACCGACCACATCATGCCTGCGGGCGCGAAGGTGCTCCCCCTGCGCTCGAACATACCCGCCATCGCCGAATACGTGTTCGAGAAGGTAGACCCAACGTTCGCCACGCGAGCTAAGGCACAGGGCGGCGGCTTAGTAGTCGGCGGAAGCAATTATGGGCAGGGTTCCAGCCGAGAGCACGCGGCCCTCGCACCTATGTACCTGGGCGTTCGCGGCGTAATCACAAAGAGCTTTGCTCGTATCCACCGCGACAACCTGATAAACTTCGGCATTCTGCCCATGATCTTCGTCAACCCCGAAGATTGCGACGACATCAGCGAGAAGGACGAGCTTCGTATCGAAGGGGTCAAGGCGTCGCTCGTGCGCGACGAGGAAGTGCTGACGGTCAAGAACCTGACGAAAAGCCACGAGTACCAGGTGCGCCACAACCTGACCCCTCGCCAGGCGAAGATCGTCAGGGAGGGTGGCCTACTCAACTATATCCGCGAGAATGGCGACGCCAGCACGATAGAGCGTGAAGCTACGGCTGCCGCGCACGGCTCGACAACCGCGATGCCGACCAAGACCACTAAGACCATCGGTATGCCGGGCGATAAGCCAAGGCCGTTGGGCCAGGCCGAGATATTCGATCAAAGGGTGGTCGAGACCTACAACCGCGAGGCCGCACGATTCGACCAGTTCGGGCACGGTCTGTCAGAGAAGTCCGACCGGCGCCTGGTTGACCTGATAGAGCCGGAAGCCGATGCCTACTGCCTGGATATAGCGAGCGGCACGGGCAACCTATCGCTGGCCCTGGCAAGTCGCAACAGCAGCGACGGCAAAGTCGTGGGTATAGACCTGGCAGAAGCTATGCTAGAGGTAGCTGAACGCAAGTCGCTCACTCGTAAAGTCAAGAACGTCGAGTTTAAACAGATGGACGCGCAGCACCTTGAGTTTGAAGACAATACATTTGACATTGTGACTTGCGGGCTGGCGCTCTTCTACTTCCCTGACATCGAGGGCACGTTACGCGAAATGTATCGCGTTCTGAAGCCGGGCGGCACACTCGGCATCTCGACCGCCAATCCCGAAAACGCCTTCTCGCCCCTGAGCGAGCCTTACATGGCGATGCTGCGCAAGACTGCCAAGGAGTTGGGCGTTAACCCACCCGCCTATCCCGAAATCTCCGATCTTACCCGCACCAGGGACGGCCTGGAGAAGCTGCTGAAAGAAGCAGGCTTCGCGGACGCGGATGTGCGTGAGGAGACAATTCCCGTGCGCTTTGCGAACACGAGGGATTGGTGGGAGTACGGTCGCGGCAGCACCTGGGGCGACCTGGTATTGGCCGACATGCCGGAGGAAGCTAGCCAGGCGTTCAAAGACAAGCACCTTGACGAGGTGAAACACCTGTTCACCGAAGATGGGGTAAATACCGCTACGCCTGTGGTGTTCGCCATCGCCCACAAGCCGAAGTAGAAAGTCAAAATAAATCAAACCGTCTTTATATGCAAATCGTCAAGAGCCTTCTGCGGCACGGACGACGGCGCGTCGGTCATCAGGTCACGCGCCTGGGCGGTCTTGGGGAAGGCGATGACTTCGCGTATACTCTCTTCGCCCGCCAGCAGCATTACTATGCGATCTATGCCAGGGGCCACACCGCCATGCGGGGGCGCACCGTATTCAAAGGCTGTGAGCAGGTGTCCGAAGCGGGCGTTAGCCTCTTCTTCGCTGTATCCCAGTAGCTCGAATACTCGTTCCTGCTCCGCGCGGTCGTGGATGCGGATGGAGCCTGTGCAAAGCTCGTAGCCGTTGCACACCACATCGTAGGCGGCGGCACGCGCCTTGCCGGGGTCAGTTTGCAGTAGAGCCATGTCTTCGGGCAGGGGCGCAGTGAAGGGGTGATGCACGGCGTCCCAGCGCCCTTCTTGCTCCGACCACTCAACAAGTGGCGGGTCTATTATCCAGGCGAAGGCAAGCACATTGTTGTCCAGCAGCCCCAGCCTGCGGCCCATGTCGGTGCGAAGGCGGCCCAGCACGTCCCGCGTGGTCTTTACGCTGTCCGCGACGATTAGCAGCAAGTCGCCAACCTCCGCGCCCAGTGTTGATACTATGCCGTTTATCTCCGCGCCTGAGAGGAACTTGGCAGCCGGGGAGCGTACCTGCCATTTAGATTCGCCTTCAATGGCAGTGCCTTCGATGGCAGCGCCTTCGATGGCAACCCAAACCAGGCCCTTCGCGCCGTAGCGTTTAGCGGTCTCAGCCAGGTCGTCAAGCTCTCGGCGGGTGTAGCTGGCCGCGCCTGGGACCTTTATGCCCCCTACCGTGCCACCCGCTTCCAATGCGCCCGAAAAGACCGCAAAGCCGCTGTTTTTTACCACCTCGTCAAGATAAGCGATCTCCATACCAAAGCGAATGTCTGGTTTGTCGTTGCCATAGCGGGCCATCGATTCTTCGTAAGTGAAGCGAGGGAAGGGCGCGGTCACGATGTGTTTGTCAGATACCACAGGGACCATCTCTATAAACATGTCCTCTATCAGTTGCAACACGTCCTCGCGCTCCACGAAACTCATTTCTAAGTCAAGCTGGGTAAACTCCGGTTGGCGGTCGGCCCGCAAGTCTTCGTCGCGGAAGCAGCGGGCTATCTGGAAGTATCGCCCCATGCCCGCCACCATCAGCAGTTGCTTGAGTTGCT
This sequence comes from Chloroflexia bacterium, assembly GCA_038324555.1. Taxonomy (GTDB): domain Bacteria; phylum Chloroflexota; class Chloroflexia; order QHBQ01; family JADMIH01; genus JADMIH01. The sequence goes on along the minus strand of JBBQIC010000131.1, from coordinate 903 downwards.
GCGGCGACTGGGGCAAAGCGTAGAATTCGCCAGGGTAGACGCGGCTGGGCACAAGGTAGTCGCGTGCCCCTTCAGGTGTGCTCTTGATGAGGATGGGCGTTTCGATTTCGATGAAGTCGCGCTCGTCCAGGTAATCACGGATGAACTTGATTACGCGGTGGCGTAGCATCAGGTTGTTCTGCATTCGCGGGCGGCGCAGGTCCAGGTAGCGGTATTTCAAGCGCAAGGTTTCGTCGGCCTCTACGCTGCTGGCTATCTCGAAGGGGAGGAGTTTGGCGCGGTTGAGTATCGCAACCCGGTCGGCGGGCGCTTCGATCTCTCCTGTCGCCAGATTGGGGTTCACCCGGTCGGCTCCCCGAAGCGTTACCGTCCCCTCCACGCGCAGCACGTATTCAGAGCGCACCTCCTCGGCGATGGAGTGGGCCTGGGGGTTGGTCTCTCGATTGAAGACTACCTGGGTCATACCCCAACGGTCGCGCAGGTCAATAAAGATGAGCGCGCCCTGGTCGCGGCGGCGATGCACCCAGCCGTTTAGCTGGACCTTGCGCTCCACGTCTGCGGCACGCAGTTCGCCGCAATTAACTTTCCTATAGCCTTTAGGGTTTTCCTGTGGAATTATAGCCTCCATTATAGCGGTTCCTCTCCGGGGTAGGATTTTATGATAACCGTATCATAGTACCATAGGAGAGAATGCTTGTCTACCGCCCGGAGAAGGATGCAGGGTCTATTCAAAGTCGAAAGTGTTGAGGAAAGGGGACCCATTCAGCTGTGTCATTCTGAACGGAGTGAAGAATCACTGCGGGGGTGTAAGTGTTTGGGAAGAGCCTCATGTCCCCCGACTCTGTGGTAAGGATAGTGATTCTTCACTCCGTTCAGAATGACACGGGCGGTTGGCTCTTGTCC
>JBBQIC010000130.1:0-10498 GCA_038324555.1 Chloroflexia bacterium | reverse complement strand
ACCAGATGGACCGAGACTACGTCACAGCCTTGATGGTAGGGCTGCCCCCCACAGGCGGCATGGGCGTGGGTATAGATCGCCTGGTGATGGTCCTGACAGACAGGTATTCTGTACGCGATGTGATATTCTTCCCTCATATGAGGAAACTTGAATGAAAAGCAAAAATCAAATGGTTATGTCACTTGATTTTTGCTTTTTATTCAAATTCGTGGCCCGGCTCTTGCATTAAGCAGGATGAGCGTTAATTGTAGTGCTCGGTTATTTATATGGTAGGAGCAAGAGTTATGGCACAAGTAGTGGACAAAAAGGCCGCGCAAGACGTTAAGCACGAGCAAGCTACACCGCAAGCGCCCCTCGAAGGGCAGAGTGCATACGAACCTGAAGAGGCGCACGACAATATCCCGCGCGGCACAAGGGTGAAAGTGATAATAAACCCTGCCTCCGGCAAGAAGGGAGGCATCACCACCAACGCAGCGGGCGTGGAAGAGGTGCGCCGCATCCTTGAATCCAACGGTATAGCGGCTGACATAGAAGAAACGCAATATCCAAAGCACGCCACCGAACTGGCTAAAGCCGCCATAAAAGAAAAGTATGACATCGTTATAGCCTGCGGAGGCGACGGCACCGTGGGCGAGGTGGCGAACGCGCTGATCGGCAGCAAGGTAACTCTGGGGATACTTCCCCTGGGCAGCGCGAACAACGTAGCTCGCATGATGCACGTACCTTTCGACTTAGAAGAAGCGGGTAAGCTTCTTCGCCTGGGCGAGATACTCGCCGTGGACGTGGGCCGGTGCAACGGTCACTATTTCCTGGAGACTGCTGGCGTGGGCCTCGACGCCGCGCTCTTCCCCATCCTCAACAAGGTAGACAAAGGCGAGTATATCCACCTGATAGAGGCGGCCCGCACGCTCTTCAAGTTCCGCCCTCGTAGGGTCACCCTCATGCTTGACGGGCGAGCCGTGCGTGTCAGGGCGCTCATCGTGCTGATAGCGAACGGCCCGTATTGGGGTTATTCTGTGCCTCTCGCGCCCGACGCCAAAATAGACGATCACAAGTTCGACGTAGTCGTCTTCCGCAACTTCAGCAAAACAGACTTTATTCGGCACGTAATAGCCGCCATGCTGGGTCGCCGCGCTCCTTCCGAACAAGAGCACACCCACGCAGGCACAGGCTACACCCACCACCCCAAGCTACAGACATATCATGCAAAGAGGGTGCAAATACTCACTTCGCGCTATCGCCGTCTACCCGTACACGCCGACGCGCAGCCAAGAGGCAATACCCCTGTCTGGATAGAAATCGTCCCCTCTGCACTTCGCGTAATTACCGGCCCAGGCGAGCACGTCACAACCTCACCTTCGGAAGGCACGCCCAAAGGCGAACCGCCGAAGCATCGTCTGCGTGATGCCTAAAATATCAAAATCAAAAACAACAGCCTGTGGCTGTTGTTTTTGATTTTGATATTATTTCCACTTAACGTGGATAGGATGTGGAACGAACGTGCAAATCTGCGTTACCCAAAATCGTTGTGGTATAATGCTAAGCAAGGATTTTCCCCTTGACTTCAGAAGAGAGAGGGAGCATTTCCCAAAATGAAAGTAATTTTAACACAGACGGTGCCGGGAGTGGGGGACGCGGGCATGATCAAGGAAGTGGCCGACGGCTACGCCCGCAATTTTCTCCTGCCTAAAGGCTACGCGATAGTAGCCACCCGAGGCTCTGTAAAGCAGGCCGAGTCGCAAGCCGAACTATACGCGCGCAAGGCTAACAAGGCGCGCGGCGAACAAGAGAAGCAGGCTGCTGCCGTCCAGGACAAGACCGTTACCATACGCGCCCGCACAGGGTCTGAGAACCGTCTCTACGGCTCCGTGACTCCCGCCGACGTAGCTGAGGCTTTGCAGTCTCAGCACAGTATCACGTTAGACCGCCGTAAGATCGAGATGGACGAGGCTATTCACCGCCTGGGTACATATAAGGCCACCGCCGACTTTGGACACGGCATAACCGCCAGCTTCAACGTAGAGGTTGCCTCAGAAGTAGCAGGGGCGTCGGGCAAGGCCAGTCGCGCTTCTGAGGCTCCCGAAGCTGAAGCGGCTGCGACTGCTGAAGCCCCGTCGGGAGACGCTGCTCCGGAGGCGGGCGAAGAGGCGCTGACCGAAGGGAGCGCCGAAGCCACTCCGTCGTAGAGGCGTGATTAATCACGCCCAATTACGTCCGTTCGCGGACACCATAACTTTGCGTCCATGGGTAGGGGCGCGGCGGATTGAAGCCGCTTTAGCGCCAAGTGTTACATGCTACAGCCCGACCTAAGGGTACTGAAAGCAAACAAAAAGGCCCCGTCCCTACTCTGGCCCTTACAACTAAATATTGATGGCTCAACCGGATATGCCGGGGCTGCGGTCTCGAGGGCGTAGCAGATAGAGCGATTTTGAGATTATAGAGTTTGTGTTGAGTTAGTTAGCAATTTAACTTCGAGGTTGCGTATTATGGCATTAGCCTCCATGGAACGGGTTGAGCGTCCCGTGCCCTATGACATCGCCGCGGAAGAGGCGGTACTGGGGTCACTACTCCTCGACCGAGACGCTATTATAAAGGTAGCCCCTTTTCTGCGTCCAGACGACTTCTATAGGGAAGCTCACGGCTGGATATACGGTGCTGTCCTTGACCTCTACGCCCGCCGCGAGCCGGGCGATCCTGTCACGCTGTCGGCGGAGTTGGAACGCAATGGTCGCCTCGATCCAATTGGCGGCTACAGTTACATCATCGGCCTGGTAAATCGCACGCCCACAGCCGTCCACATAGAGTACTACGCGCGCATCGTGGAGCGCACGTCGGTGCTGCGGCGACTCATATCGGCGGGCGGCGAGATCGCGGCCCTCGGCTATTCTGAAGAGAACGAAGTTGAGCAGACCCTCGACAAGGCCGAGCAAATCCTCTTTACCGTCTCCCAGCGCACGACCACCAAAGATTTTGCGTCTATCGAACAAGTCCTCAACGACTACTACGACCGCATAGAGTCGATACAGAACAACCCCGGCGGCGTTGTCGGTGTGCCCACGGGCTTCCACGACCTAGACGAGATGACGGGAGGCTTGCAGCCCAGCGACTTGATTATCATGGCTGCTCGTCCGGGCGTGGGAAAGACGAGTATGGCGCTCGGCATAGCCCACAACGCCGCCGAGCGCGGCAAGCGGGTAGGAGTGTTCTCCCTCGAGATGAGCCGCGAGCAGCTTGTGCAGCGCCTTCTCGCAGTCGAAACAGGCGTGGATAGCCAGCGCCTGCGCCTCGGCTACCTTACCGACGAAGATTGGCATCTGGTCTCGGACGCCATAGGCCGCCTGGCGCAGATGCACATTTACATAGACGACAGCGCCGCCCTCACAGTCATGGAAGTGCGCTCCAAAGCCCGCCGCCTGGAAGCCGAGGTGGGCGTGGACATGCTCATCGTAGACTATCTCCAACTCATGCAGGGCACCGCCCGTAGAGACGGCAACCGCGTGCAAGAAGTCTCCGAAATCAGTCGGGGTCTCAAGCAATTGGCCCGCGAGTTGAACATACCCGTGCTGGCCTGCGCGCAGCTTTCCCGCGCAGTGGAGAGCCGAAGCAGCCATATTCCAATACTCTCCGATCTCAGAGAATCGGGCAGCATTGAGAACGATGCAGACATAGTAATGTTCATTCACCGTGAAGAAATGTACAACCCAGAGACTGAGAAAAAGGGCATCGCCGAACTACATATAGCCAAGCACCGCAACGGTCCACTTGGCCTGGTGCCTTTGCGCTTCTTCAACAGAACTACCAAATTCGCTGATTTGGAGGTTTACAGGCAGGAGCCGTGAAACGTGAAACATGAAACGTGAAACATGAAACGTGAAACGTGAAAGATAGATGACTACAAAGCCGTTTACAGGGTTCTCCACTGACCGCCAGAAGACCATCCGCGTACCGGAGGGCTTCTTTGAGGACGTGATGCCCCAGATAAGCTCGATGCTGGAGATGAAGGTCACGCTACATCTCTTTTGGTGCTTGTCGCGCAATGGTAGGGCGGGTTTGTCTCCCAGAATGATCAGCCTGGCGGAGTTGGAGTCGGACGCGGGGCTGCGGTCAGCGTTGGCTCCGAACAAGGGGCCGAGACCAGTAGACGAGGCGCTGCGTGAGGGGCTTGAACTAGCGGTGGGGCGGGGTACTATCCTCCAACTTTGGGTAAGGGAGGAGCCTACCGATATAAGCGAGGGACGCGCCGAGCAATGGTATGTGCTCAACACACGCGACAACCGCGCCTGGATAGACGCGCTGGGCAAGGGCGAGATAGACGTATCGCAAACTCCCATGGTGGCACACCATAATGGTAACGGTGCGAACGAAGGGCATCTTCACGTCCCGGCTGGCCGCATAAGGGTAATTGCGGAGCGGCCCAATATTTACGCGCTCTACGAACAGAACGTCGGCCTGCTCACGCCGATACTCGCTGAGAAATTGCAAGACGCAGAGGGCCGTTATCCTATAGAATGGATAGAGGACGCTTTCAGCGAAGCGGTGCTCAATAACAAGCGTAACTGGCGCTACATAGAACGGATCCTCGAAAGATGGGCTGCGGAGGGTAAGGATAGTGGAAAAGATAGGGAAACTGCTAGGAGAGGCTTCGATCTCGATAAATATACCAAAGGCAAATACGCCTTCCTCTTCCGGCCAGACAAATAACATACCCAGGCAACCGGAGGATAGCGACGTTTGCCCGCATTGCAAAGGGGCAGGTTGGCTGCGTGTAGATGCGGCGGTTGGCGACCCGCGCTTCGGCAAGCTATACCCGTGCGTGTGCCGCACCCAGGCGACCGAGCAGCGCAACCTGGAAGATCTATACAGGTTGAGCAATCTCGACGCCTTCCAGGAGAAGGTGTTCGCCAACTTCGACCCCGAAGTGTCGGGCGCTTGGGACGCCTACCACGCCGCCGCGGATTTCGCCACCCACCCCGAAGGCTGGCTCCTGTTGCAAGGCGGCTTCGGGACAGGCAAGACCCACCTGGCGGCTTCAATTGCCAACTACGTAGTGCAGGACCACCAGATGCAGGTCTATTTCGCCGTAGCCCCCGACCTGCTCCATTACTTGCGGTCTGCCTACGCCCCTGGCAGCGACACGACCTACGACGAGCGATTTGAGCAGATACGCTCTGTCTACCTGCTCGTGATAGATGACCTGGGGGCCGAACAATCTACGCCCTGGGCGGTCGAGAAGCTTTACCAGATATTCAACTACAGGTACAACAACCGCCTCCCCACAGTGGTCACGTCTAACTGCGACCTGGATAGACTGGACCCGCGCATTTGCTCGCGCCTGTGCGACCCCGACCTTTGCAATCAGGTGCTTTTGACATCAAGCGATTACCGCATGAGGCACATTGAGACGCGCTATACTCAGAGAACACGCAGCGCACGCACAAAATAGCCGTGCCCATATCTGCTGAACTGTGCTTGGTCACCTGATTTCCACAAAGTAGCACGCCTGTTCGCTTTTCGTGTATAATAGGCGTAGAAGTAGAACTTGAACGACAACCGATGTGGGTCAAGCACGTTGGTTGCCATGCGATAAAAGTCAATACCGAGAAGGCCCGTTGCCGACTGCTTGACCCAGTTGGCGCGGGTCTTCTGTTTTGGGTAGAGATATGTATAAAGTCGAAAATCACTTCTTTCCTGTTTCTATGAGTTTAGAAAGCCTCGTGTTCCAACTTGGGTTTAACCTCATGACGCTCATACGGCTGGACGAGCCGATTTTGATACCAGGGGATCCAAAAAGAATTGACCCGACTGATGACCTCCTTGGCATAAGTTACGAGATACCCATTGATGTATTTCACCCTCGTTATGGGACGGTTGGCACGATTTTCGTTTGCGCCTTTGAAACCGAGGGGAAACCGAGGTGCATAGACATGGTGACGGCTTGGTATGACGAAGAGGCTGCCACTTTTAACCCGGAGGATGAGCTACTAACGGTGAAAGAATGCCTGCGATTGCTTTCCAACGAGACGGAAGAGCGCACGGAGACTAAACCGACCGCAATAGCCCCGATGGAGAAAACCATGCAAGAGCAAGACCTACAGCAGTTTGACACTACGTTCAGCACGCCACTAGGCCGTAAGTCGTTGTTTGCGCTAGTGCAGGAAAGCACGAGGGTAATAAGCACACGACGTTGCGCGCCTGGTCAGTTGCACCTTTGGGCCGTTGATGATCCTCACCCTGACCCCAACCAGCCACACAACGCGAAGATAGTTATTTATGGGCGACTTTCGAGCAATAGCGACGGAAAGGGCACCACGACACAATTATCATGGGACGATTGGCCATCACTCCGCGATATTATTGTGCTAACGCTCATTGATGCGACCCCAGCCCGGTCGGCGGCGTGGTCCGGGCCATTGCACATAAGCGCATCATGCTATAACACGAGCGTCGTTGAGTCGTTTCTTAAAATAGTGTCTACGCTCCGCGATTACGACAAAGATAGTATGCGTTGGTTTATCAATAGCCCCTTCAGCAAAGGCAAGGAACACGCAGGGACAAACAATCAGCATCGCACGCCAGATGCCGAACTAAACGCAGCATATGTATCGTTACGGAAAGACGCACAATTCAGTACTGTGCTCACTGCATACCAGAAACATCAGGCGAATAACGACCTACCCAAGAAACCACGTGTCCAGGACTTGATTTTATTCAATACAATATTTGACGACTGGTTTAAATCACAAAAAGAGCGCGACTCAATGCTGACACAATCGGACGCACAAAGATTGAGGAGTTCGTTTATAAAGGACATGGAGAGGCGTATGTCCTGGGAAGGTACGGATAAAGAAATCCACGAAACTTGGGAAGAAACCCAAGAAGACTGAAAAGACAAATTGATTAATCCGTTTAATCCAAAATGGATATGCAAAAATGGTAGTGAGTTTCGGTCTCACTACCATTTTTGTTATAGGATGGCTAATTTACATGGAGGAACCGCGCATGAGAACGCCACGAGTAATTGTGCATCTTGATCCCGCCAAGGCGCGCGCACTGGCAACCGTTGCGGAGCGCGAAAATCGCCACCCACGGGACCAGGCGCGCTTATTCATAATCGAAGGACTTTGCCAGCACGCGCCTGACCTATTGATAAGCAGCACTGTTGGGCAGGATCAAAACCAGGAAGAGGAGGCGACTCATGGCAGCACAGCAGCGTGATAACTCTGTGCGTGACATCCTAGACCGTGTACCGCCTGAACAATCTGCTGCGCAGTGGGTGCGGTGCCTGCCCGAAGAGCAGAGGGCCACTGTCGCAAGAATCCTGCTGAAAGTCGCGCAGTGGGATGATGACCCTACACAGGAGAGGCAGCAGGCAACCGAAGCCGAACAACGGCCTAACCACCAGGAGCATACAACCAACGAAGCGGCATAATTAAACCAAAAAGCGGCCAGTTCGTGCAAGGTGGCCGCTTTTCAACCCTCGAAAGGAACCCAAGTTTATGACGTTCAATCAAAGTATGCACCCTGCTAGGGCGCTTGTCAAGCCAGCAGCACCTACACCAGAGGCGATGGCCGCATGGCTGCTGTCGCTGGGAAGGGCTGAAGACGATTTATTGGATAGCCTGAACCGTATTGCCGCGTCTACAGGCGGGTACACGAATCAACTTCGCCGAGTTGGATTGCTCATCTTGAAGCGAGATGCCGACGTCGAGCCGGGAATGGAGCGCTGGGCATGAACGCAGAGAAATTAAAGGTTGCTCGTGCGCTCGTTCGGCCAGCCCCCACAGCCGCGGGATTAGATACCTGTTACATATGTTCTACGGTGATAGGTGACGAAGAAAGGTTTGTGGCCGCGATCCTGGTTGCGCCTGATGGAAAACCACAAGGTTATTACTTCTGCGCCAGTTGCTATGTATCTGGCCGAGTTACGAAGTGGGCCGCATCGCAGCGAATGGTTGTTAGGTCATGAGAGCCAAACCCAAAGCGCCAAAGCGCAACGCATCTGATTGCTGTCTGGCTTGTGGGAAATACAATGCGCCGGGCGACCCTATCACCGTTGCGACGCTGGCAAGACCTGACGGGCATGTGATGGTAGCCGAGTTTTGCCGCCGTTGCTATCGCACAGGACGCATGGTCGAGTACGTCCAACTTATGACCAGAATACCGACCCCCACCTTAGATAAAGTACTTGAGGTCGGTCATGAACACTGATAACAACTCCAACGCGCAATCTGCCCGGATTCCATTCGGTAAATATCGCGGACAGTTAGTATCTGAATTGTCACTAGGCTATTTGGGTTATCTGTGGGAACAGGGGGACTTGCCAGGGTACTTGCTAACGGCTGTTGAGAGTGAGATTGCCGCAAGGATAGGCAGGGATCGGCAGTACCGCAATGTCTACGCTGTTATAGCAGAATTTACAGGTGGGAAGTATGAACGCTAGTACTTCTTTGTCATCCCCAACACGCCCGTCAGTAGTTCGCGCCCTGTCGGTTGCGGACCTAACCCATATTAGAGAATCATTCGACATTTTGCTTGAACCCGGCTCGATTTACGAACTTAGAATTCCCGTGCGACCGGGGCGCACCATTAGCGGTTATTTCGACGATAGGGATACGATGGCCCGCGCTGCTCTCAGCATGAGTGGCAAGCATGAGTCCGTGTACGCTCTCCTAAACCCTGCAAAAACTGAACTCAAAGCCCGCGCTTATAATCGGTTGCAAGACTACGCTAAACACACAAGTTCCGACTCCGACATCCTATACCGCCTGTTGTTACTACTCGACTTTGATCCTCCTCGGCCTGCGGGGATTTCTTCCACAGATGTACAACTCGCCGCAGCTATAGAACGTGCGCGGCGATGCAGGGATTGGTTGGGCACGCTGGGTTTCCCTGATCCTGTTCTTGCGAATAGTGGCAACGGCGGGCACTTGCAGTACAAGATTCAGCTACCCAATGACGATGAAAGCCGCGTACTCGTGGAACGATTCCTAAAGGCCGTTGATCTCCGTTTTAGCGACGATGCGGCAGGTGTTGACCTTAGTGTGTACAACGCGGGTCGCATTTGCAAGGTTTACGGTACGGTTGCGGGCAAGGGTGATAATCTACTAGAGAACCCGCACAGGCAAGCGCGTTTGCTAGAAGTACCGACTTCGTTTGATGTGACGCCTCTTCCCCTTTTACAAAAGGTTGCGGACATGGTACCTGCACAGCCTGAAACAAAATCCCACAACGGCTATAACCCTCGTAATGATGAGTTTGATCTTGAAAATTGGATAGCCCGATTCCCTGACAAGTTGCAAGTTACCCGTAGTAGCTCCTGGCAGGGCGGGCATAAGTGGATTCTCGCCCAATGCCCCTTCAATCCCGATCACACCAACGAGTCGGCCTATATTGTGCGGCGCGCCAATGGCGCTATCGCTGCTGGTTGCCATCACAACGGGTGTGTGCGCTACGGGTGGCAGGACTTGCGTGTGCTTTGTGAAGGTACAACGCCTAAGAAACGAACGGAGACGCCGATCACGGTCATGTTAAATAACCATGAACAGAGGGAAGACTACGAAGAAGCTAGCCCGCGTGTTGATAATTGGCCGGAGCCGCCGAGCAGTGCGGTATTTCGCGGAATAGCCAAGCTCATGGTCGAAACGAGCGCTGCGTACAGTGAGTCCGACCCAGTAGCCATATTGGGCAATATATTGGCCTATACAGCGGCTTATGTGGGTAATAACTCGCATTTCATGGTAGGTGCTACCAGACACGCAGCCCGCCTAAATCTTGTTTTTGTTGGGCGTAGTAGCAAGGCCCGCAAGGGCGACAGCGAATCAACGGTACGCGCATGGTTCGAGCAAGTTGACGCTGATTGGGTCAAGCGGTGTGTACAAAGCGGTCTGAGCAGAGGGGAGGGTTTGATCGAAGCTGTCCGCGACCAACGCGAAAAACTCGTGCAGGCCAAGGGTACCGGAGCATGGGAAAAGATAGTTATTGATGAAGGCGTAGAGGATAAGCGGTTACTCGTCCGAGAGGCGGAATTTGCGCGAGCATTACGGGTTATGGGCAGGCAGGGCAACACGCTAAACGCGGTAATCCGTGAATCTTGGGACCGCGACAACCTACAAGTAATGAGCAAGGGCCAGCCTGCCAGGGCAACCGGCGCACATATCAACATTATTGGTCATATCACTGTTGAAGAATTGCGCCGCGAACTGACAGATACGGATGCTGCTAATGGATTCGGGAATAGGTTCTTGTGGCTAGCAGTCAAACGCGCTTATTTACTACCTGAGCCGCCGCTTTTTGCAGGACCGGAGATAGCGCATATAGCTTCTGAACTAAAGGAGGTCCTTGACTTCGCGACTACAGTTGATGCTGTTGGCGAATTGGTACTACGCGGGAGCCAGAGCAGCGAATGGGGATGTGCGGGTGGTGGCTCGTGGTTTGTCTTCCCACCATGCTATCACCCGCACCAAGTTCATCGCCACTGCCGTAAGTATATGCCCAAGAT
>JBBQIC010000129.1:0-10568 GCA_038324555.1 Chloroflexia bacterium | reverse complement strand
ACACACAAACCGGTCAAGAAGTGCGTACTTTTTCCGTTAACTCTGGGGTAAACGATGCAGCCTTTTCGCCCGATGGCAAATATGTTCTCACAGGGAATGCTGATAAAGCGGCGAGCTTATGGGACATGCAAACCGGAAAAGAAGTACGACGGTATACCGGCCACGCTTATTCAGTGGAGGGGGTAGCGTTCTCACCGGATGGTAAGTACATAGTCACAGGTAGCGATGATCAAACCGCCAAATTGTGGGATGTCGAGACGGGCAATAATTTGCGCACCTACTCAGGCCACAGCGACGTTGTTTACGATGTAGCGTTCTCACCGGATGGCAAGTATGTAGTCACGGGCAGTTATGATACAACAGCCCTGCTCTGGGACGCACTGTCACCCTCCAACCCGCCGCAATTCATAGGCCATACAGATATAGTGGGTAGTGCTATTTTTTCGCCCGATGACCGGTATGTGCTGATCACTAGCGATGACAAGACAACAAGCCTATGGGATAGCCAGAGTGGACAGGAGCTTCGGACCTTCACGGCTCAGACTAATGGCATACCCAGCGGCGTTTTCTCCTCTGATGGCAAGCACATTTTGACTGCAGATTCGGACAACACTGCGAAAGTATGGGATGTCGCAACGGGCAAGGAGTTGCGCATCTACACGTTCGCAGGCATTACAGGTTTGCTCAGCAGCGCTCTCTTTTCGTCGGACGGAAAGTACATAATCACGGTAGAAGACCCGCCGCGGGCGCGGTTGTGGGATGCGCAAACCGTCCGGCAAATTCGAGAGTTTGGAGCTGTCGGGGCCGTGTTCTCGCCAGATAGTAAATACGTGCTCACTTACGGTGCCACCGAGGCGAAGCTGTTGGATATATCAACCTGCAAAGAAGTGCGCACATTCGTGGGTCATGGAGGCGAGGTTAATTACGGCGTTTTCTCGGCTGATGGCAAGTGGATAGTCGCAACCAGTTTCGATAAGACAGCGATCCTATGGGATGCCGCCAGCGGAAAGGAAGTACGCCAGTTTGTGGGCCATGCAGCGCCACTCAGCAGCGCCGTTTTGTCACCGGATGACAAATACGTGCTCACATCCAGTAGCGATGGAACAGCGCGGCTGTGGGATGCGGCTACCGGTCAAGAACTGCGTCGTTTTGCAGACGAAGGCGTGAGCACTGCTGACTTTTCGCACGACGGCAAATGGGTGCTAACTGGCGGTGGCGGCTCCAATGGGGTTGGAGTGGTCAAGCTGTGGCAGGTGGACTATCACGACGCTGTCCGCACGCTGTGCGCTCGCGTGTTGTGGGACTTTAACGACGACGAGCGAGCGCAGTTCGAAATCAAGGACAAGGAGCCTACCTGTCCAAACAAATAACCCTAGCAACAATTTTCAGGAGCAGCCCTCCGCGCCTGCCCATCTTTACCAGCGAACATCGGTAGGGGAACAGAGCAGACGGAACTTTGTTGGCCTATCACCAACACAGGGGTGCGCAACCAAGACGGGCACGGGGATATGCCCATACCAGGTATGACCGAAGGAGAGTGACACATGCAAACAAGCACCGACAAAACACGTTCTAACGGGCACGGACCGAAGTGGCGAACATACGCCGCCAAGCGAGTGACCGTCCACGCCATCGAAGGGTCTTACGCGGCGGAGCGTGCTCCTATCGAGTTGCGCGAGGCCGAAAAGGCGGTTGACGCGCTCGAGAAGTTGCTCGATCCACCCGACGCAAAGGGCGAGGTTACCCGGATAGACGTCTACCTCACCGATCCGGTGATTGAAATGTCCTCTGGCGTCAGGGGTGAGGGACAGGACGCGGCTGGGCACGACATGGGGGGCAAGACCGCTCCCTACATGGGTGCGGGTACTTGGGGTTCTTCTCTCAAGGAACTCAAACCCGATGCAGAGTTACAGATCACGCAGCACTCACCACCTGCTGGCCTCGACGATGCTTCCTTGTTAGGCGTTGGCCCGGGAGCCATTGTACGCGTCGTCCAACCGGAGGCCCCAGGTGAGCCGGTTGCGTGGCCCATCACTCATCTGCTCGCTAGCAGGTGGTTCGATCCAGGTATCACGTCAGCACGATTCTTCCTGGACGGCATCGCGGGCGTGGTCGCTGCCCGTACTGGGGTCGGCCCTACTATCAAGGAAGCCGATGAGACCGTCCGCGTCGAGCTAGAAGCCAAGCATCCAGTATCTATATTCTCTGCCGAGCGCTGGACGGCAGATAATGAACGGCCCTCCCCTGGCAATAGCCCGGCCTCTGTAGACAACGTAGCCACCTCCTTCGTCGCTTATCTGGTTGAAAACTCCGGAGCCGGAGCGGTGCGCAAGTTCTTATCGTCCTACGACCCCGAACGGCGTGACCAGGCTGCGAGCGCAGCCTTCCAGCGTCCGTTGGGCGCGCTAGAAGAATCCTGGCTGGTGGGGTTGAAGCGCCGCCCCTCTCGCCGTAGCGCCTTCCCCATATTCCTACGCCAACTTGTGCCGCTCATCAAACCGTACTGGCGGTCCGAAGTGGAACTGCTGGTCTACATGCTGGTTGGCCTCGGTTATGGGCTGGCGATGCCCCTGGCGTCCAAGTTCTTGATAGATACTATCATTCCTAGCGGCCAACTGCAATCCCTGGTCGTATTCATAGCCGTGCTTTTCTTCTTGTACGTCGCCAACTCGCTCATGGGTATGCGCCGCGCCTGGGTCAATAGCTGGGTAAACTCGCGCATCTCGCTTGACCTCCAGGAGCGGATGTTTATCCACTTGCAAAAGCTAGGGCATAATTTCTACGCAAAATCTAAAATAGGCGACATTATGACCAGGCTGTCAAGCGACCTGGGCATCGTGCAGGGCGCGATCATGGCTATTCTGAACTCGGGGTTCTATTCGATAGTCAGCGCGATAGGCGGCGCGATAGTGCTGATCGCCCTGAGTCCTCTACTCACGTTCCTGGTCGTACTCGTCGTGCCGCTCTTCGCATTCAGCTACTTTGCCCTGCGCACACGCCTCCAAAAGGCCAGCTACGAACGGCAGAAGCTGTCGGGCGAGGCTACCACCGCCCTACAGGAGAATCTCTCCGCCCAGGCCGTGGTCAAAGCCTTCAGCATGGAGGACCTCGCCATCGCCGGTTATCGCGCCCGGCTGACGGCGCTGCTCAAGTCCTCACTGCGACTCGTGTTGATAAGCTCTCTATTCAGCACAAGCACCGACCTTGCCGTCACGCTGGGGCAGGTGGTAGTGCTGGGGGTCGGAGGCTATCTGGTGATGGCCCATACGCTCACCATCGGCACATTGTTCGCGTTCATGGGGCTGATGCCGTCGCTGTTTACGCCTGTATCAGCGTTAGCTGGACTGGGCCAAACGGTTGAGACGGCCTCCGGCTCGCTAGATCGTGTCAACGAGTTGATTGACGAACCGATGGCCATAGCCGACAAGCCTGACGCTCCCGTCTTGCCCCCTCTTTCCCGTGACATACGTTTTGACAAGGTAAGTTTCGCCTACAGCCCAGACCACCCGATCCTGCGCGACCTCGATTTCGTAATCCCGGCAGGCTCAAATGTTGCCATCGTTGGTCCTTCAGGTTCGGGCAAGAGCACGCTAGTGAACCTGCTGTTGCGCTTCTGGGATCCAGATGAAGGTCGTGTGCTTTTCGACGGACACGACCTGCGCGACGTATCGGTGGCTTCGATGCGCGGGCAGATCGGGCTGGTTTTCCAGGACACTTTCATATTCGACACGACCGTGCGCGAGAATATTGGACTTGCCAAGCCGGGGGCTACCGACGCCGAGATAGCCGAGGCTGCCAGGGCCGCCCGCCTCGATGAACATATCGCCTCACTGCCCGCAGGCTTTGATACGGTGCTTGGCGAGCGGGGCGTGCGGATGAGTGGTGGGCAGCGCCAGCGCATGGCTATCGCACGAGCGGTGTTGCGCGACCCGCGTATCCTTGTGCTAGACGAGGCCACCAGCGCCCTTGACGCTCAAACCGAGCGTGGCATATTAGAAACGCTCGCCGCGCTGTCGTGGGGCCGAACCACCATAAGTATCACTCATCGTCTGGCGCTTGCCGCCACCGCCGACCGCGTGTTCGTGCTCGACCAGGGGAGACTGGCAGAGCAAGGGAGCCACGCTGAACTAAGCAAAGCGGGTGGGTTGTACCAGAAGCTTTACGAGGAGCAGACAGGCTATATGAGCGGTAGCGGACGGCTACGCCTGGGCGTAGAGGCCGACCGCCTGAGGGCGATTCCGCTCTTCTCGAGCGTCGGAGGCGAGGGGCTGGCTTCTCTCGCTAACCGGTTGATGTCGGAGCGTTACGCGGCTGGTGAGGACATAGTGCGGCAAGGCGACCCTGGCGACAAGATGTACATCATCAATCGCGGGCAGGTTGAAGTGTTGGTGGGCAGTGCGGGTATCGAGGGGAGCAACCGGAAGGTGAACACGCTCCGTGAGGGCGATTACTTTGGAGAGATGGCCCTGTTAGCTGGCGAGCCGAGGAACGCCACCGTACGCACGACCGAGCCGACCGAACTGTACAGCCTGGCTAACGAAGACTTGATGGCATTAGTCGAACGGGAAACCGCCGTCCAAGAGGCATTGGGCGAGAGTTTAGCCAGGCGGCGCGCGGCTCTTGCCGAAGCAACTTCGACGCCAAGCGTGCGCTAACGAACATCAACGAAACAGCCAATATAGGTTAGGGTTGGAGAAAAGCACATGTGGGCAGACCCCCACAGGCGCGAACTTAAGGGCAAACAAACCCACTGACCCTTGTCATTCTGAACGGAGTGAAGAATCTCGTCGTGGGCCAGGATGCCTGAGACACGGTAAATCCAGCACCTACGCGAGGGAAGAGATTCTTCGCTGCGGCTCAGAATGACAAGGGTCAGTGGGTTTGTTTGCCCTTAAGTTCGCGCCTGTGGGGGTCTGCCCACATGTGCTTTTCTCCAACCCTGATCTGATTGGCAGACCGGGAGGTCCCAAGCACTGACGCCACTGGCTTTAGACATAGTTTCATTCTCCGGACCTCCTCAACTGTAAAGTGCTTTACAGTAACCTTATAACGAAGTTTGCAGGTGGGCTGTAAAGCCTTTGGCTGTGGCTTCATCAATCCTCCTCTACAATATATTCATCAGGCGAAAACAATCGCCACCGAAATCAATAACCAATCAACAACATTATGAGGAGGAAGAAAATGAAACGTACACTCACAACAACCCTATTGGTAGTCCTGATAGCCGCAACAAGCTTCGCCAGGCAAGCAAGCGCTGAAAAGGTCGGTTATAATTACGATTTCCAGAAGACTCTGGGCCAGTGGTCCGGACGCATAGCAATCGGCGATGCCGTCAAGAGTTTGCCTCTCCAGCTAGGCCAGGGAGTAAAGGGCAATATGTACGCCGCACTTACGAACCCCGGCGCTGAGGCCGTCTGGATGCAGGCAAAGTTCCCGGTCTCAGCAGCGAACACACTCGACATGAGCTTTGACGTTATGAACGTCAAGGGCGGCGAGAGACTCGCACCTATCGTATGCGTCAAGCGTGGCGCGCCGGGAAACGTCTATGAATTCCAGAAACTCGGCCTCCCTCTGGAGAAGGGTTCACAGCATCTTTCGTATCAGGTATCCCTCAAGGACCTTTCCGGCAATGATGACTCTGTGGTAGTGGCCATCGGGTTCATGGACCTCGACAGCATGAAAACTTACCAGGTAGCAGGTATTGACAACGTAAACGTTACGATATTCAACCGCTAGTAACAGTCTTGCCAAGCTAACTCCACTCCTTCCTGCGAGCTTGAGCCGCCTCCCCACCTCTAAGTGCGGCTCAAGCTCCTATCTACCCTCCCACAGGGCTTCCTCTTCCGAAAAGAGAGGAGGCTCTTCTTTATAGGGCTGTGTCAAAGTCGCTTTTCTGACGATGGACGATGGACGATGGACGATGCCTGCTCAATCGTCCATCGTCAGAAAAGCGACTTTGACACAGCCCTACCCCTCTTTATTATTCTAAAGCGTACTCTATAGCCTGCTCCATGCTCATGGCACGCCCCTCTGCCCAGGCAGCCTGCCATGCCGCTTCGTCCAGTTGTGCGCGGGCGGCGGCAAGATTGAGGTCGTAATCTCTCTGATCAGCCGTATCCAGAGTAGAGCTAATCTCTTCAAGTTGGGCTGCGGTGGCGCTGAATAGTCGAGCCGCTTTCTCTGGTTGGCCCACAAACCCAGCGACCCCCGCCAGTGACGCCAGGCACATAGCGATAACCTGTTTATCTCCCACTTCTCTGAAGATAGCCAGGCTCTCCGCCAAGAGCAGGGTCGCCCGTTCATAATTACCCCGGCGGATTTCCACGGATCCCAGATTACCGAGTGGATACCCCATACTATGCTTGTCTACTGCTTTATCCATCTCTCTGCATAATGCAAGGCTTTCCTCATTCAACGCAGCCGCTCGTTCGTAGTCGTCCTGGAGTCGTGCCCACTCGCCCAGGACTGTTAGCGAACCGGCAATATCCCATTTGTTACCCAATTCTCGCTTGAGGGCAAGGCTCTCCTCTAAGAACGTGGCCGCCCTTTCCAAGTCACCCACGCTGTTCGATACGCTGCCGAGATCATTGAGCACCCAGGATAAGAATAGTTTGTCTCCCTGTTCCCGAAACAGGGCCAACGCCTCTTCGAGAACAGATAACGCACTCTCAAATTGTCCCTGGCGTTTGAGCATAACCCCTAATCCATAGAGGGCTTTGGCACGCAACGGCGCTGACGCTTCACTTCCCGCTTGCAAGGCCGCCTCAAACCAACTGCGTCCCTCCGTGTAGTAGCTGTGCCTTGCCCAGAAACGCCATAACGCCCAGCAGAGGCGCGAAGCCGTCTCCGCATATCCCCCAGCGCCTGTACTCCAACCGAGGGCTGCGCGCAGGTTGTCATGCTCGTCTTCCAGGCGCGATAACCACGCAACCTGTTCAGCCCCCGTCAAATGCTGCTCGGCCTCCTCGGCCAGTTTCAAGAAAAAGTTAGCGTGCTCACGTCGCAGCCTATCGGCCTCCCCGCTCTCTTCCAGTCGCTCTATCGCGTAGTCCCTTATGGTCACAAGCATAAAGAAGCGCGGCTCACCAGCCATGTCCCCTTTGCCTTCTTCTTGCCGCAGTAGACTCTTGTCTACCAGCGCCAACATACCGTCTACCACGTCAATAGGCAGATCACCTTCGGGGTTGCATACCGCCTCTGCCGCTTCAAGGCTGCGCCCGCCCACGAATACCGATAGCCTCCTAAACAGCGCCTTTTCCCCTTCGTCCAGCAGGTCGTAACTCCAATCAATAGCGCCTCTCAAGGTTTGCTGGCGAGTGGGCAGATCACGCGCTCCTCCGGTCGGCATTTTCAACTTGTTTTCCAGCCGCGCCAGCATCGCTTGCGGGGGTAGTAGCCGGACCCTGGCGGCGGCAAGCTCTATGGCGAGCGGCAGACCGTCAAGGCGCACGCAAATCTCTGCCACTGCTGGCGCATTGTCGTTGGTCACCTGGAAGTCGGGTTTGACGGCCAGCGCTCGCTCGACGAACAAGCGTACCGCTTCGTATTGAGTCAGACGTTCTATAGGTGGCAGGTGTTTGGGATCGGGCAGGGCGAGAGGCGACACAGGTGACTGGTACTCCCCGTTCAGGTGTAGCAGTTCACGACTGGTGGCCAGAACTTTCAGCCCCGGAGCCGCTGCAACCAATTCGCTCACTAACGGGGCAGCCGAGACTACTTGCTCGAAGTTGTCGAGTACAAGCAGCATTTGTTTGTCGCGCAGGTAATCCTTCAGGCTGTTCACGAGTGGCGTATCAGCGGCCTCCCGCACTCCCAGTATCTGAGCAATCGTGGAGGCCACCAGTCCGCTATCGGCAATTGGCGCCAAATTGACGAAATAGACGCCATCCTCGAACTCGTCAAACATGTCGGCTGCTGCCTGCAAAGCCAGTCGAGTTTTACCTGTACCGCCGGGGCCGGTGAGGGTCACGATGCGCACTTCCTGGCGGCGCAAGAGGGTGGATAGCCCGGCAATCTCTTTCTCACGCCCTATGAAAGGAGAAGGCTGGGCGGGCAGGTTATTGGGACGAGCATCTAACGTTTTGAGGGGAGGAAACTCGAAGAGTAGGCCAGGCGCGACAAGTTGAAAGACGTGCTCCGGGCGGATGAGGTCTTTCAGGCGACGCTCGCCAAAGTCCAACATTTCTACACCGTGAGGGAGTTGGTCGCGCACGAGTTGGTACGCGGCTTGAGAGAGCAGCGTTTGCCCGCCGTGCCCGGCAGATAGCAATCGAGCCACACGGTTGACAGGCTGGCCGAAGTAGTCTCCGTCCCACTCCTCGGCGGTTCCGGTGTGCAAGGCCATCCGCACCTTGATGGGACCTATTTTGCCGCGCCCAATTGTGTGCCAATCCTCGTTTTGAAGAGCATCCTGTGCGGTTACGGCGGCTTGGAGCGCGTCTAGCGCAGTGGGGAAAGCCGCGCAGAAGGCATCGCCCACAGTCTTGAAGACGTAGCCGCTATTGGCTTCAATGGAGTTGCGCAGCAAAGCGTCGTGACGCTTGAGGGCAGACCTCATTTCATCAGGGAACCGCTCCCAGCGTTTGGTGCTGCCCTCGATGTCGGTGAACAGGAACGTGATAGTACCCGTAGGTGGGTTAGTCAATGCTGCTATCCTCCAGTGCGTAGGCGATTGCTTGCTCTATTCTCATGGCTTGTCCTGCGGCCCACATAGCCTGCCATGTTTCTTCGCCGAGTCGGGCACGGGCAGACGCTACGTTTTGCTCGTAGTCCGCTTTGTCAGTGCTGTTCATAATAGCGCCCACCGAATCAAGTATAGTTTCCACCGCTCCGAATAGACGCGCTGCTCGCTCTGCTTGTCCTTTTGCCACGGCTACTCCAGCTAAACCGGCTAGCGCCCCCGCGATATTCACTTTGTCCCCCAACTCCTGGCAAATGGCGAGACTTTCCCGTAAATGCGCCAGCGCCTTGTCGTGGTCGCCCTGGTTATTCGCAATGTAGCCAAGGTTGGTGATTGTTATTGCCATGCCGTATTTGTCTTTCAACTGCCTCAGCACAGTTAGCGCTTCCTCGAACAGCGATGATGCTCGTTCGTAATCGCCTGAGAAGCGCGCCATCTCTCCCAGGTTACCAATACCGATGGCAATGTCTCGTTGGTCACCCAACTCTCGCTTGAGAACCAGACTCTCTTCGAAGAGGGTTATAGCTCTCTGAAGGTCGCCCTCCATGTACGCCAAATTTCCCATGTCATTGAGCGCCCACGACATACCTCGTTTGTCGCCAACCTCGCTGAACAAAGCCAGGGCTTCTTCTTGATGGATGACTGCTGTTGCCGTATCCCCTTGATAGAGATTTATCAGGCCCGCCGCGTAATTAACTCTGGCCCGCATAAGCGCAGGCGCATTCGAGCCACTCGCTAATGCTCTTTGCTCCCAGTTGCGGCCCTCGGCGTAGTGGCCGCGCCTGACCCAAAACCGCCAGAGCGACCAGCACATGCGCAGAGCAGTCTCCACGTCGCCTTTTTCGCCGAGGCTCCATTCTAGCGCCGCTCTCAAGTTGTCGTGTTCTTCTTCTAATTGGTTGAAAGCTTCGGCTTGTTGCCCGCCCGTCAACTGTAGTTCGGCCTCTTCGGTAAAGCTCAAGAAGTACGCGGCGTGCTCATGGTGCAGCACATCCGCTTCTCCACTTTCGGCTAGCGGCTCCCTGGCAAACTCGTGGATAGTTTCGAGCATCCAGAAGCGTGGTTCTTCATCTGTCCCCTTTCGCTGCTGCAACAAGCTCTTGCCCAACAACGAGCCGACCCCATCCAGCACGTCCGCTTGAAGGTCGCCGTTCGCGTTGCACACTGCTTCGACAGCCTCGAAGGTGCGCCCGCCCTGGAAGACAGCCATGCGCCTGAACAACTGCTTTTCGCCTTCGTCCAGCAGTTCGTAGCTCCACTCAATAGCGCCACGCAGCGTTTGCTGGCGAGCGGGCAGGTCTCTTGCCCCCCCCGTCAGTAGCTTCAGGCGTGCTTGCAGCCTCGCCAGCATCGCCTGCGGCGGCAGGAGCTTGATGCGGGCGGCTGCAAGCTCTATCGCTAGTGGCAGGCCGTCCAGCCGCACGCATATCTCCGCTATGGCGGGGGCATCCTCGTTGGTTATCATGAAGTCTGATTTCACGGCCTGCGCGCGCTCGATAAAGAGGCGCACGGACTCGTACTGGGAGAGTCGCTCCAACGAGGGTAATCGCTTGGGGTCGGGCAACTCGAGAGGCAGGACGGCGTACTCGTGCTCTCCGCGCAGGTTCAGCGCCGACCGGCTGGTGGCGAGCACTTTGAGATGAGGGCAAGCAACGAGAAGTTGGTTGATACTGGGCGCGGCCTGCGCTACCTGCTCAAAGTTGTCGAGCAGCAGCAGTATCTCTTTATCGCGTAAATAGCCCTTGAGGGTGTCGAGCAGGGGCTGGCCTCCAGCCTCTTTGACGCCCAATTCTTGAGCTATAGTAGAGATGACCAATGACGCATCAGTGAGGGGCGCAAGTTCTAAGAAACACCATCCGTCAGGAAAGTCGTCCACCATGTCGGCGGC
>JBBQIC010000128.1:0-10601 GCA_038324555.1 Chloroflexia bacterium | reverse complement strand
TAGGAGGTCCAACCGCATGGTAGGTTCGGGAAGGCTGATCGGGCTTATACTCGTCGCCGTTGGCGTGGCGATTGTGGCGGTCTCGGCCCTATGGGTCACAGCAAGCACCGGCACGGGGCCGGGTAAGCTGCAAAGCGGTGGCGCGACCCTCACTATGGGCTGTGCAGTCCTGGTGGCTCTGCTCGTCGCGGGATTCGGAGCGTGGTTCTTGATGCAAGGCAGGGGTGAAGCCACACAGTTTGCCGAAGTCGAGAAAGAAAAGCGCATCCTCAACATCGTGCAGACCCAGGGAACCGTCCAGATCTCCAACCTCGCCATTGAGACCAACATGTCCCTTGACAAAGTGAAAGCCGCCATCTACGACCTGGTGGGCAAGGGCCTTTTTACGGGCTATGTTGACTGGAAGGCAGGCAAGCTGGTCTCTTCGGACGCTGCGGTCATCAACAACGCCGTCGTCACGGGCAAGTGCCCCAACTGTGGCGCACCTCAGGTGGTCGGTGGCAAGGGCGTCATACGCTGCGAATACTGCGGAGCCGAGTTCTTCCTGCCCAAAGCCTCCTGAGATTATCTTATATGTCCAGATATTCCACTATCAAACACCTATTTAGCCACTGTACGACCGAAATGTCCGTAGGGGCAGGTCCCCGTGCCTGCCCTGTTGAATTACCACCAACATCAGGGTACGCAAACAGGGCAGGCACGGGGACCTGCCCCTACGGACATGCTCATAAGATTGGCGGATACGCCAGGGCCTTCCTGTGGTTGCTCACGCTGATGTTGCTCCCTGCGATGACACTGGCGGTTGCCCCGCGTAGCGCCTTTGCCCAGTCGCAGCAGTTCCACATGGACCAATACAACTCCGATATTACCATCAACCAGGATGGTTCTCTGGATATAGTCGAGACCCTGGTTTATGTGTACGACTCTGGTAGCTTCCATCGTGGGACCAGATATTGGCTCACAAATCGCTTCGACAGCATCACTAATATCCAGGTCGCCGAAATAATCCCTGGACCTACTAACAGCGTGCCGCTTATCAATTATAGACAAAGCAGCTACGACCCCGATGACTCGAAAAGCGGAGAGCCTGGCACTTTTGGCATGACAACCGAAGGTAACCGCTTCAAGGTACGTTGGGTCTACGACTACGTTTCCAACACCAGCAAAGCGTTTCGCCTGAGCTATCACGTGACAGGCGGCGTTAAGGTCTATAGCGACCGTGACGAACTCGATTGGTACGCCATACCCCAGGACTGGAGCAGTCCAATCAACAGGAGCCGCGTGCAAGTGACTCTGCCCCAGGGCATGGACGCTAGCAAGGCGCTCAATATAACGAGCAAACCCTCTGCCGAAGTGAGCAAGCAAGGCAACGGCATCGCCTGGGCTATTGGCAATAATAGCGGCCTAGAAGTGGGTGCGCACTTACCAAAGGGCATAGTGCAGGCCACCAAACCCGTCTGGCAAGACAGAGTTGACAATCAAGGCCTTATAGACCTGGTCTTGCTGCTCGCGGGCCTGCTGCTCTTGATAGGCGGCGTGCTGTGGAGCATACGGACCTGGTACACCAAGGGGCGCGATAAGCCCGTAAAGCTCCTCAGCGACTATATAACCGCGCCTCCGAGCAATTTGTCACCTGGATTAGTGGGCACGCTGCTGGACGAGTCGGCTGACGTGCGCGACGTCATTGCTACTGTGGTAGACCAGGGACGCAAAGGCAACCTTGTAATGCAGGAGACCGAACAGAGTGGATTGTTCTCCTCAAAGGATTTTGAATATAAGCAGCTAAACAATAAGGCAGAGTACCGCTTCGAGGAGATGGTATTGAACTCCATCTTCAGCCGAGGCAACCCGGTGAGGCTCTCCGAACTCAAAAATACTTTCTATAGTAGCCTGCCTCCCATTTACGACGAAATGTACCGCAGCCTCGTGACCCTCAAATACTTCCCTGAGAACCCGAAGGCCGTGAGGACGCGCAACTACGCGCTAGGTGTAGTGTTCTTTGTGCTGGCGGGGCTGGCGGCGCTCGCTGCTGTGGTCCTCGCGGAGAGCGTCAGCGTGTTTCTGTTCGCGTTTCCGGTGGCGTTCGCGGCTATCGGCCTCGTAAGGCTCATAACCGCCGGGGTGATGCCTCGCAAGACCGATTTCGGCTCGGAAGAGGCCGAGAAATGGAGGGCGTTTGGCCGTTACCTGCAACAAATGAAACAGTATACCGACGTACAGGCAGCCGCCGATAAGTTCCAGCAATATCTACCTTACGCGGTGGCTATGGGCATGGAACGCCAGCTTATAAGCCAGTTCAACAGCGTGCCTTCCGCCATGCCGCCATACTATGTGCCCTACGGCTACGGCCCTTTCATACCATATCCTATCGGGATGGGAGCCGAGGGCAGCCAGAGCAGTCAAGGCCCGGCTTCGGGCGGCCCAATGCCGCAGTTCAACCCCGCCGACGCCATGCAGGGCATGAGCGACTCGCTCGCCGGTGCAATGCAAGGCATGTCTGACAGCTTCACCTCTATGGTCAACTCCGCTTCCAGTATAATGACCAGCCAGCCATCAAGCAGCGGCAGTGACGGCAGTGGAGGAGGAGGCTGGGGCGGAGGAGGAGGCAGCTTTGGTGGCGGCGGTGGGGGCGGAGGCGGAGGCGGCGCAGACTAACCAATTGAATTATGAAGTAAGAATTATGAATTATGAGTTAAGCGTCTTCGACTTCATAATTCTTACCTCATAATTCATAATTTCAAGAACGGGGGTAAAACATGGACATCAAAGACAGGGTGATGGGCGACCAGCCCAACGATTTCTTCCACAAGATAGCGGGTATCGTGCCTGGTTATCACGGCTACACGGACCGCGAGCGGCGGCGCGACGCGGACAAGATACTGCGTACCACGCTGGCCCACCAGTTCTCCGCGCAGAGTGGCCGCCTGACCCGCGTGCAGCAGAACCTCCTGCGTGGTCACCACCTGGAGGAGATCGCCGAGATAGATCGTCTGGCGGGTGCGCTCCAGCGTTTCACCGATAGGCTTTCTATGGCGACATATGGTTATTCCGGCCTCTTTGACCCGATCAAGGTCGAGGCTGCCGACCTCGACCAGCTTTACGCCTTCGATATGGCCCTGGCGAGCGGTGTTGACCAGGTATCTTCTGCCGTTGGTGCAGTTGACGCGGCGGCAACGTCGCCTACAGGCCCGGCGGGTATGCCCGAATTGCCTGCTGCTATCGCGCGGCTCTCAAGCCTGCTAGATGACCTCAACCAACGCCTCAACGAGCGCGCCGACTTGCTCACGTCGGGCAAGCGCCTGCCGGACAGCGATTACCGCGCCTTACTCAGCGATATGAGGCAGCCGCCGCAGGAGCCGCCGTCGTCACAGTATTCGACCCCGAACGCAGGCGCAATGAGTCCGGACAACGCATCGGCCAGCATGGCCCAGAGCATATCGAGCGCGGGCGAAGGCGGAAGCGGCACACCAACCACCAACCTGACCAGCCAGGTCCGTGGGCCATCGGACCCGGCGCTCGCCTCTCTGGTGGGGGATGACCAGAGCCTTACCCCGATGTCCGCCGAGCAGAGCATGAGCGCGGAAGGAGCTCCCCTGCCACAGACGCAGATAGGAGCAGCAGGTTCAGCAGGACGATCCGGCAGAGGCATCGAAACGTCGTCGTCGCCCGTGAGTCACCCAGGCGCGCCGGGAGCCGATATAGTAAAAGGGCTTGAGATGACCCCAGGCTCCGCTTTAGAAAGCACAACCGAAGGTATTGACACAGGCGCTAGTCTGGGCAACCCCGGCCAGATGAGCATAAGCCCCGACAATCCAAAACCGTAGCTGTTTTGAGTTACTTCAACTCAAAACTCAAAACTCAAAACTTTAGTTTAGTAATGGAGGAATACAATGGGAGTAATGGAAAGACTGTCTACGCTGATCCGGGCTAACATCAACGACATGCTCGATCACGCGGAAGACCCAGAGATAATGTTGAACCAGATATTGCGCGACATGCAGACCGAAATAGGCAATGCACGCTCACAGGTGGCCGACATGATGGCCCAAGAGAAGCTATTCAGCGACGACCTGAAAGCCGAGCAGGACAAGACCGCCCACATGGAGGAACGCGCCGAGTATTATGTCCGCCAGGGCAACGACGCTATGGCCCGCGAAGCCCTCAAGCGCAAGTCCGACTCGGACGCCAACATAGCCGTCTTGCAGCAGCAACTCAACGCGCAGACCGACATGGTAACGCGCCTGCGCAGCCAACTTGACGCCCTCAATGATAAGTACCAGAACGCCCTGAGCAACCGCGAAAACCTGCTGGCCCGCTACCACCGCGCCAAGGCCCAGCAGCAGATCACCCGCACGATGTCCAACCTGGACGTTACCGACTACAGCGGCCAACTGTCCCGCATGGAGCAGCGCATACGCACGACCGAGGCCCGCTCCGACGCCGAAACGCAACTCAACAACGACATGAGCGCCGACACGACCAGCATGTTCGATGACGCCGAGCGCAACACGGATATAGACAACCAGCTTGCGGCCCTCAAGTCGCGCGTAGGCGGCTCAGGGTCAGGTAGCGCGCCCAGCGGCGAAACGCGCAACTTGGGTACGAGCCAGGGTAAGTAAGAAGGAACCGTTTGGCTTTGTCATTCTGAGCGAAGCGAAGAATCTCTATCCCCAGGATGCGGTTCGGGAAAAAGACTTACGACTGGATGGCAGCGCCTAGCCAAGCTCAACACTAAACAGAGAGATTCTTCGCTTCGCTCAGAATGACAAGGGTTAGTGCTTTGCTTTTGGTAAACCTAGATTGGATCACGAGGTAGCTTCTGAGTATCCAAAAGTTGCAGCAGTTCTCTTGCGGAGGCAAGCAATGTGGCTAATTGATATGCTGGTACAACAAGTGATGGTACTTGTGTTTGAGGAACTCCTTAGCCTCTTTCATAGAGCTTACAAATACGTCATACTGAGCGGATACAACTCGACCATGCCGGGCCAACCTCCTAACAGTGAGGAAGGGATATGGCAATAATTGAAGTAATGTGGTCGTTGGTTGAAGTATTTCTTGATGTCTTCTTCCCATATTGCGAACATAGAGTTGCGGGGGAAGCCTATAGCAGCTATGTGCCTAAAACAACAGAGGAGAAAAACTCATGGCAATTTTAGACGTAATCGAATTTCTAGACCCAACTGGTAAACAGATCGTACATCGCGTGCCGGAGGGCGGGTCGGGCGAGTTCAGGATTGGCTCGCAACTGGTCGTGCGCGAGAGCCAGGTAGCGGTGTTCTTCCGCGATGGCAAATCGCTCGACGTGTTTGGACCGGGGCGACACACGCTCTCCACTCAGAACATACCGATCCTGACCAACCTGTTGAGCATACCCTTCGGCGGCACGTCGCCCTTCCGCGCTGAGGTCATCTTCGTCAACATAGCCGACCTCATTGACATGAAGTGGGGCACGATGGAGCCTGTGACGTTCCGCGACTCCGAATTCGGAATGGTGCGCCTGCGGGCTTACGGCACGTATGCGATGGCAGTCGCCGACCCGCAGCTTTTCGTCAATAAGATAGTGGGCACACAGGGCATCTACGAGACCACCCAGATAGAGGACTACCTGCGCAACATTATCGTCTCACGCTTCAACGACATCATGGGCGAGACGATGAAGACTCTGCTCGACCTGCCCGCGCAGTACAACGAGGTAGGCGCGGGACTGAAGACCTCAGTCACGGACGACTTCACCAACATGGGCCTCACCCTGAAGGCGCTTTACATAACGTCTATAACGCCTCCCGATGAGGTCGCCAAGCGGATTGACGAGCGATCCGGCATGGGTGCGATAGGCGACATGCAGAAGTACATGCAATTCCAGGCAGCGCAGGCCATGGGCAACATCGCCCAGAGCGGCGGAGGCGGAGGTGGTAGCGATGTCGCGGGTGCGGCGGGCGCGGGGATCGGCCTCGGCGCGGGCATGGGCATTGGCGCTGGCATGGCCCAGATAATCGCCCAGGGAATACGTCCAGACCAGGGAGGCACAACCGCGCAGGCTACCCCTGCCCAGGCGGGCGCAGCCCCAACGTCCCAGGCCTCTACGCTCACCTGCTACAACTGCCACGCACAGATACCCGCCAACACGAAGTTCTGCCCCGAATGTGGCGCGAACCAGGTCGCCAAGACCTGCCCCAACTGCCAGCAACAAAATATGCCCAACGCCAAGTTCTGCAACAATTGCGGAACGCAGCTAACGTAGATGGACGATGGACGATGGACGATAGTATTCATTATCCATCGTCCATCGTCCATCGTCTATAAACTGGGAAGTCGCGCTTGGACCGACGTTTATTAGACATCATCCTGTGCCCAGCGTGCGGTGGAACGCTGGAGCTTGCTGATACAAGCTCTACTACTGTTCGGTACTCGGATGGAGAGAAAGAGGAGGTTCAGAGCGGGACGGCCTCTTGTAGGTGCGGTCGGCGGTATCCTATCGCTGACTACGTGCTCTCGTTCGCTGAGGTATTCCCACCTGTTTTGCGGCAGGAAGCGGCCTATTGGGACCGCTACTATCTCTGGCTGTTAGAGCAGGACTCTTTCGGCTTTCACGATCTGGAGAGGGGACACGCGCCGTACATAACCTTCGGAGTGTCGGAGCCGTTTCCACCCACAGATACGCTAGACCTGTACGATGTTCACCATCAAGTAGCTGAACACCCATTGCTGCGCAAGGGGCACACCCTGCTCGACATTGGTGTTGGGCTGGGGTGGACAGCCCTCTACCTGGCGCGCGCCGGTTACGCGGTGACGGCGTTCGAGCCAAGCCTGGGTCCGGTGACCGCCGCCAAGCGTTACGCGATGGAGCAGGGGGTGTTCATTGAGTACGTTTGCGGGGCGATGGGCGTAATGCAGTTCCGCCCATGCAGCTTCGACAACGTGACTGCCTTCCACTCGCTGCACCACGTCCCCGATCTGGAAGCTGCGTTATTGCAGATACGGAGTTGGCTGTGTCAGGGCGGCGCGCTGGCAATTGACGAGCACACGGGTAACAGCCGTATCGCTGCTGCCCTCGGTGCGGAGTTGCACGCCTGGGCAGAAGTGGAGGTTTTCCCCGGTTATCGCACGCTCTCGCCGGAAGCGCTGGCTAACCTGCCAGCCGAACCCCATTCTGCGCTAGAAGACAGCAGCGCCACCGACATCCTACCCTTTGTGAGCAGGCTGTTCAAGGTTGAACTTGCCCGCCCTCGCCATGTGTTCTTAGACCATTACGCCCTGCTTTATTACCTGTACGCTGACCGCAATCTCGCGGCCTATAACCATGCGCTGGCAATCGCCAACCACTTCCAGGACCTGGTGCGCCGTATTGACCCCGATGGCGCAGACTACGTGACCATAATAGCCGAAAATGCTGGGCAGGACGCTGGATGTGCGGAGCAGGAATCAGCGCAAAATCAACCTCGGTCAAATGAGGCCCCCGTCAAGCTCGAACTGGCCTCCTTCGATTCTCATGCGCAGGTTGCCGAGTTGGAAGCCCATCTCGTCGCACAGGCAGCATGGGCGCGGGGGCTAGAGCGCGAATTGCAGCGTAAGAACACGGAACTGGCACGCCTGCGAACCCTCGTCCGCAAACTGGAAAATGGTCGCGTAATGCGCCTTCTGCGCTCGTTCAGCTTAAACGGGAACGCGCGTACCCATCGGCGCGGGAGATAACCGCTCGTCACTGCTTTGAAAATAGGGATCAGGGATCAGGGATCAGGGCGGGTAGGGGCGCACGGCCGTGCGCCCCTACGGGGTCCGCCCTTTTCTATTTTCAGAGGAGTAAGGGTACCGTGTAGGGGCGAACCTTGTGTTCGCCCTGTCTGCATACCACATTGCCGTGTAGGGGCGAACCTTGTGTTCGCCCTGTCTGCATACCGCTTCGTCAAGAGGGCGAACACAAGGTTCGCCCCTACGGATGGTTTGCCATCCTATTTTCATTCTCGATTGGCGGCCCATTGGGTCATAGATTATTCTGAACGCTTATACTTGGAGGCAAAAATGGCTACGCACACAATTGAGCCGGAGAGACACACACTTCACGGTCACTTCTCCTGTGATCTACCGCCTGTACTGACTATTGACCCTGGCGATACAGTTGTGTACCGCACGCTTGACGCAGGCTGGGGATTGGAAACTCCTACTACGCTTGATACGCCACGCCTTCTCTTTGAACCGCGTACCGAGGAGTTGGACAGTGGGCACGCCCTTTGCGGGCCTGTAGCCATACGCGGGGCCGAGCCGGGGATGACGCTGGAAGTACAAATCAACGAAGTGCGTCCGGGCACGTATGGCGCGACGTATGCGGGTTGGGCCTTTAGCGAGATAAACGAGAGGTTGGAGGTAGCAGGACAGGAAACAATGCTGCTCTGGACGCTAGACGCCGATAACATGACGGGGCGCAACCAGTTTGGGCACACTATCGCGCTACGCCCGTTCATGGGTGTTATGGGTATGCCGCCCGACGAGCCGGGTGTACAGCCGACAGCCCCTCCGCGCAACTGTGGTGGCAATATTGACTGCAAAGAGCTTGTCGCGGGCAGCAGCCTTTATTTGCCGATCTCCGTTCCAGGCGCGCTCTTTTCCGTGGGCGACGGGCACGCCGCGCAAGCCGACGGCGAAGTCAGTGGCACAGCCATCGAATGCCCAATGGAGCGCGTCAGCCTCACCTTCCACCTGCACGAACACCTGCACCTCAAAACGCCACGCGCCGACACTCCGGCAGGCTGGCTCACCTTCGGCTTCCATGAGAACCTCGACGAAGCCACTTTGTTCGCCCTGGAAGGGATGCTGGATTTGATAAATGAGCAATACGGCCTGCCGCGAAATGAGGCTCTGGCTATGGCGAGCCTGATAGTAGACTTACGAATTACGCAGATTGTGAACGGAGTACGTGGCGTTCATGCTGTGTTGTCAGAGGGAATCGGCTATAAACTGATAGCTGATAGCTGATAGCTATTTCAGTTCCCCACGCACGAGCGCACGGGCAATGATGTTGTGGCGCTCTACCAGGGGTGGAAGTTCTACGTCGAGCATCTGGCCCTCCTGGACGCGCACACGCCCGTTGATCACGCTGAGGTCAACATCGGGCGGCTGGCAGAAGACAAGGGCGGCAAGCGGGTCATGCACCGCGCCGCCCGCCAGCGCGAGCGTATCCAGGCGGTAGCCAATAAAGTCTGCCGCCATGCCGGGAGCCAGGTAGCCTATATCATCGCGTCCCAGCACTTCGGCTCCGCCCCTTGTTGCTATGCGCAAGGCCTCTGTGGCAGGGAGTAGGGTGAGGGAATGATCCCGTAGGGGCGCACGGCCGTGCGCCCCTATAGGTGTTCCGTGATGTTGGGGTAAGGGCGCACGGCCGTGCGCCCCTACGGGATCATCCCTCACCCTACTCCCTATACGTTGCAACAACATAGCCATACGCGCCTCGGCCAGCATATGCGAGCCGTCGTTGGACGCTGAACCGTCAACCCCCAGGCCAACCCGCGCGCCTGCATCGCGCAATGGCCCAATAGGAGCGATCCCCGAAGCGAGACGCATATTTGAGGTTGGGCAGTGGGCCACGCCCGTTCGCGTACTGCCCAGGCGCGCTATCTCGCCCTGCGCCGGATGTACCATATGCGCGTGCCAGACATCTTCCCCGACCCAACCCAGGTCTTCGGCCAATTCGACCGGCGTGCGCCCAAACTTTTCCTTGCAATATGCTTCTTCGTCCATCGTCTCGGCAAGGTGGGTGTGCGAGTGGATACCATAAGAGCGAGCAAGAGCCAAGCTTTCTCTCATCAATGTAGGCGACACGGAGAAAGGCGAGCACGGGGCAAGCACGACGCGCAGCATGGAGTAGCGCTCCGGATCGTGATACTGCTCGATCACGCGCCGCGAGTCGCGCAATATCTTCTCCTCATCTTCAACCACGCGGTCCGGCGGCAACCCGCCCTGCGATTCGCCCACCGACATTGAGCCACGAGCGGCGTGGAACCGGAAGCCCATCTCGGTCGCGGCTTGAATCTGATTGTCGAGGCGCGAGCCGTTGGGCCATATGTAGGTATGGTCACTGGAAGTCGTGCAGCCTGAGAGCATTAGTTCGGCTATCGCTATCTTGCTGCTGACATAAACGGCCTCCGGCGTCAATCCGGCCCATATAGGGTACAGCGTGCGTAGCCAGTTGAAGAGGTCCGCGTCTTGGGCCGCAGGCACATTGCGCGTCAACGTCTGGTAAAAATGGTGGTGAGTATTGATCATACCCGGCATGATGAGCATATCGCGTGCGTCAATCATCATGTCCGCATCGCCCGGTAACTGGCCCGTAGGCCCGATTTGCTGAATAGCGTTATCAACTACGTAGATACCGCCATCCGCCCATTGGCTATCCGCGTCGTCCATAGAAACAACTAGCGTAGCGTTCTTTATAAGCAATGTAGCCATCTTCTCACCTCACCTCTTTTGGTAATTGAAAAAGTAGAATCGCTCAATGATATTGTAAGTGTTCAGACTTGGGGTGGAGGAGATAGCCGTGTAGGGGCGAACCTTGTGTTCGCCCTGTCTGCATACCGCTTGGTCAAGAGGGCGAACACAAGGTTCGCCCC
>JBBQIC010000127.1:0-10715 GCA_038324555.1 Chloroflexia bacterium | reverse complement strand
GTGCTTATACCCGTGCTCGTGGAGGTTTTCAAGGAGCACACGTTAGACGAATGGCTGGACCTGCTAAGAGGAGCGCATGTACCTGTTGGCCCTGTCAACACGATAGACCGTGCCTTAGAGAGTCCGCAGGCTGTGGCGCGCGACATGTTGCAGGAGGTCGCACACCCGACGATTGGGCCGGTGCGCATAGTAGCTTCGCCTTTGAAGCTGGAAGCTACCCCGCCCACGATACGCCGCCACCCGCCGATGCTGGGGGAGCACACCGACGAAGTGCTTGGTGAAATGCTAGATATGGATAGCGTCGAGCTACACAATCTGAGGGCTAGGCGGGTGATCGCGTGAAGCGATCCCAAGTCTCGCTCATCATGACCGTGCACAACGAGGCGGACAACCTGCCCTGCTTGCTTGAGAGCATCATGGCTCAGACATTGCAGCCTGCCGATATTGTCATCGTTGATGGCGGTTCGACGGACGGTACGCAAGCCATAGCCCGCTCGTATATGGACAGGCTGCCTCTGCGACTGCTCGATAAACCTGGGGCTAACATATCCGAGGGGCGCAATGCGGCGATACGCATGGCTATATACGACGTTGTCGCCGTGACGGACGCGGGAGTGCGCCTCGACCCTGGATGGCTTGAGGCGCTTGTAGAGCCGTTACAGGAGGGAGATTCGGGCGTAGACGTGGCGTCAGGTTTCTTTGTGGCCGACCCACAGACGCCTTTCGAGAGGGCGATGGGCGCGACCGTGCTGCCTGCTGCGGAGGATATAGACCCCGCCACTTTCCTGCCTTCCAGCCGTTCGGTGGCTTTTCGTAAGCTGGCGTGGGCCAAAGCGGGCGGCTATCCTGAGTGGCTGGACTACTGCGAAGACCTACTGTTCGACATACACCTCAAAGAGACGGGTCATAACCTCATTTTTGTGCCTGAAGCCATAGCTTATTTTCGCCCGCGTCCAACTTTGCGCGACTTCTACGTGCAATATTACCGATACGCGCGGGGCGACGGCAAAGCCGACCTCTGGCGCAAGCGCCACGCTATCCGTTACCTTACCTACTTAATTGGTCCAACGTTAGCGGGCTGGGCATGGAAGCAGCGCCAAAGCATATCGGGTAAGATTGTCATGGCGTGCCAGGCACTTGCTGTTATAGGGTATTGTCGAAGGCCGTATGCACGTCTCTTGCCGATGCTGAGAGGCCTGCCGCCTGCCGATGTCGTCTATGCGTTTGCTCTCGTGCCCATCATACGTCTCACAGGCGACGTAGCCAAGATGGCAGGCTACCCTGTGGGGGTGTGGTGGCGGTGGACGAAAGGCGAAAGACGAAACATGAGACACTAACATGGGAAACGAACCGCAAAGACGCAAAGAGCGCAAAGTTCGCTAAGGTTCTTAGCTTATTGTGATTCCTTTGCGTAACTTTGCGCTCTTTGCGTCTTTGCGGTTCGTTAGAAAATTCGGTATGCCTCATGTTTCGCCCTTTGACAACCCTGATTAGGAGTGGTACAACGAACTATCCAAACCCAAGAGGAGACTACCCTGTGATTATTATCAAAGGAGCCAGAGTGCTTCCGATGACCCTCGATGCTAAGGGCCACGACCAGAGTTGGGACCGGGGCGTTGTCGTGATTGGCGACGACGGTAAGATCTCGGCTGTTGGCCCCGAAGGCGAAGTCAAGGTCCCACAAGGGGGCGAGGTGGTGGATGCATCGGGCAAAGTTGTGACGCCAGGCTATATTGACGCTCACACTCACGTAGGCATCGGCGAAATGGCCGTTGGCAAGGACGGCGCGGACACCAACGAGAGCACCGACCCTGTTACTCCGCAGGTACGGGCCATAGACGCAACCTATCCGGGCGACAGCGCCTTCGCGGACGCGCTGGCGGCGGGCATCACGGCTGTGAACGTCATGCCCGGAAGCGGCAACGTTATCGGCGGGTTGGCCGTGCTTATGAAAACTTATGGCTTGCGCATTGACGACATGGTAGTGCGCCACCCTAGCGGTCTCAAGGCGGCGATGGGCGAGAACCCCAAGCGCAATTACGGCGACCAGAAGAAGATGCCGTCAACGAGGATGGGCGTGGCAGGGCTGATGCGCGAGAACCTGGTGAGGGCGTCCAACTACCTCAAGAAGCGTGAGGCCGCTGAATTGGCGAACGATCCCGGCAAGCCCTTCGAGCGCGATCTCAAGATGGAGGCGATAGGCATGGTGCTGCGCAAGGAGATACCCATGCGCTGGCACGCCCACCGTTCGGACGATATACTCACTGCCTTGCGCATACGTGACGAGTTCGGCTTCGACATGGTGCTCGACCACGCAACGGAGGCCCACCTGATCGCGGACGAACTCGTGAAGCGCAACATTCCCGCCGTAGTCGGCCCCAACCTGACCGCCAAGTACAAGGTTGAGCTAAAAGGGCGCACATTGACAACTCCCGGCATCCTCGTGCGGGCAGGGGTCAAAGTGGCGCTGACCACCGACCACTGGGTTGTGCCTGTGCAATATCTGCCATTGGCCTTGATCATGGCGGTCAAAGAAGGCCTCGACCGCGGCCAGGCATTGAAGCTGGTGACTTGCAATCCAGCCGAAATCATGGGCGTCGGCGACCGAATAGGCTCACTCAAACCGGGCAACGACGCTGACCTGGTAATCTGGTCCGGCGATCCGCTTGATATATACCAGCGCCCGGAAAAAGTATACGTCAACGGCCAGAAGGTGTACGAGGTAGGGTGAGGGAATAGGGTGAGGGAGTAGGATAAGAACTACTCCCTCACCCTATTCCCTCACCCTAAATATGAGGAATACTGCAAATTACGTAGATTACCCCTTGACAGAACGTACTCAACTGTGTTACCCTCTGCAAGTGGCTTATTGACCAACAGTCTATGCCACTATAGAGCGGATATGCTAACAGTACAAGAGTTACGACAGATATGTCTGCTGGCTGCTGCCGGTGGGCTAGCAAGAAGGAATCGCGCAGGGCTAGGGCGCAGCCCGCGAAAAACTCATCACAGCATGAGATGTGTTCTCTATATGCTGGTGGCTTTCTCTTTGCGTCGCCGTAATTTGGGCCGCCGCGACCTTCGAACTGTTACCGAGAATCCTAACTCCCCCAACTCAGCGAGGCTGAGGTTCAGCAATTGCGGCGCAACGGCCTTCCGCTCCCGGATGCGCGCTCGCCTTTCCTCCATCCACCCAATCCTCTTCCACAAGCAAGGTTGCCTGGCTATCACCTATATGTGATGGTCTTGCTTTTGTATAGTTAATCGCAACCTGGTCAATCTATATTCTAAATACCTAAAGCAAGAGGCATAGAACTTCAAAGTGTGGGCGCTGTCTACGTATAACGCGCTCCGAGTGCCTTGTATATACCGATATTGTGCCCTGACCAGTCGAAGAAGCTGAGGCAACAGGGCATAAGTGATAAGGGAACGTTCTAACGTTGGAACGTTCTAACGATAGAACGTTCTAATACCGTCTGGAGGCGTGAAATTGATTTTTAGCACCAGTTTGAAGAGCGCAGTAGGTGCAGCAGTACTGTGTTTTGCAGTATTCTTTTCAGGCATGGCAGGTAATGCTCATGCCGCTTACGCAGCCGGCCCTATAACAGTGGGCGGCAAAGCTTTAATAACGAACACCGATGGCGACCCCATAAGGGTACGCAATGGGGCAGGCACCAAATACGACCAGGTTGCCGAAGCCCACGAAGGCGAGACGGCCTCAGTGCTTGCAGGTCCCAGCAAAGACGACAAGGGGAACGTCTGGTATAAAGTGCAGGTTCCCAATGGCACAGGGTGGATACTCACCGATTTCCTGGCTGGCGAGAACAGTTCCAGCCGAACTACCGCCAAATCGCCGTCGAAGGCAGCTAACTCTATGCCAGCAGGTGGCAAGGCTGTGGTGACTAACACTGACGGCGATGCTATAAGGGTACGCGATGGAGCGGGCGTCAAGTACGACCAGGTAGCTGAAGCCCACGAAGGCGAGACGGCCTCAATATTGGCAGGCCCTAGCAAGGACGACAAAGGGAACACCTGGTATAAAGTGCAAGTTCCTGGCGGGAGCGGTTGGGTGCTCTCCGATTTCCTGGCGAGTAAGGGCGGCTCCAACATTCCAACGTTGGAACGTTCCAACGTCCCAACGTCCCAACGTTCCACAACCTCAGGCATAACAGCCGGTGGCAAAGCTCAGATAACCAACACCGACGGGGATAACATAAGGGTACGCGATGGAGCAGGCGCCAAGTACAGTCAGATAGCCGAAGCCCACGAGGGCGAGACAGCCTCAGTGCTTGCAGGCCCTAGCAAAGACGACAAGGGCAACGTCTGGTATAAAGTGCAGGTTCCAGATGGCACAGGCTGGGTGCTCTCTGATTTCCTTGTAGCCAAGCCAGGCGCGACCAGCACGAGTTCTTCTGCGCAAACATCGAAACCACAAGCGGCCAAGCCTAGTACTTCAGCTTCCAAACTGACCGGCTTTGCCAGGGTCTCCAACACGGACGGCGATTATCTGCGCATCAGGTCCGATCCGAGCCGCAAGGGTTCTGTGCTGACCACCATCTCGCCTGATACGACGTTGGGGGTAAAGAAAGGCCCTGTGGTTGACAGCGAAAAGATAATGTGGTACCAGGTTACGAACGGTGGCGTCACAGGTTGGGCCATGTCCCAATACATGGCACAGGCGCAGGCCCCCGTCAAGGTAGCCGCCAAGATACAGCCCAAAGCCGCCGCGCCCGCCGCTGCCCCGCCCGCGCAGATCAAGGCCCCGGCTTCTGCCGCGCAGCCAGCCGCCGACTCGCGCTCCGTCGTAGCGCGAGGCGAGCAGCCCGCCACTAGCCTCAAGTCTTCCAGTCTTGGTTTCACAATAGTGGGCACGGCTATGAAATACCTGGGGTCACGCTATGTATTCGGAGGCATGTCTCCTCGCGGCTTTGATTGCAGCGGTTTCGTCTCCTACGTGGTGAATAGATCGGGTGGAAGTATCTCCCGTGACATGTACTCACAAGCAAGCAGCGGCGCTCGCATCAGCAGCAGCAATCTTCAACCCGGAGACCTGCTTTTCTTTTCCAACACCTATAAGCGCGGTCTGTCGCACACAGGCATCTATATAGGCAACGGCAGGTTCATACATGCCGAAAATGAGAGCACGGGCGTAACCATCAGCGAAGTATGGAGCGCGTACTGGGCTTCCCATTATACCGCCGCAGTTCGTCTGCGATAACTTCAGCCTCTTAATGCAAGAAAACAGCCGTTTTGCGGCTGTTTTCTTGCATTAAGAGGCCTTTTAATTACCGCGCTAGAAGAGCGTCCATCTCTGAGGCGTCGAGCACGCGCCCGTTCAGGTCGCCGGGGCGGACGGTGCAGAGGTTGACGATCATTGCAGCGGCGCGCTCAGGTGGAGCTAACATACCCTTTTGTTTGTACGAGGTATAGACGGCTTTCAAGCTGATCGGTATTTGCTCCGAGGAGCGGGTGCGCATCTCTTCTTGCATCCGGGTATCTAGCAGGCCAGGACGCAAGGCCACGGCCACGACCCCGCTTGATGCGTATTCAGCGGCGATAAGGCGGGTCAGGTGCTCGACGGCGGCCTTTGCAACGCTGTAGGGCGCGATACCGGGCAGAGCGGCGGCAGCCGAGCCGGACGACACGTTGATAATCCTGCCCCAATGGTTGCGGGTCATATCGCGCAACGCCTCACGCGAACAGAGGAATACGCCCGTGAGGTTTACGTCTAAGGCGCGCTCCCATTCGTTGAGGTTCAGAGATAAGAGAGGCCGGGTCGCGCCCGTCTCGCCCGCGTTATTGACGAGTATGTCAACACGGTCCCAACGCTTGCGCACGCTATCGAAAGCTTCGACTACGTCGCGTTCGCGTGTTACGTCGGCGCGTATCGCCATTGAGCGGCCCACACCGTATTGCTGCCTGACCAGGCGAGCCGTATTCTCCACTTCCTGCAAGGACCGGGCGAGCACGGCCACCTTGGCCCCGTGTTCGGCCAACGCCAGGGCGGTAGCGCGGCCCAACCCACGTCCGCCTCCCGTCACTACAGCCACTTTGCCTTCAAGCTCCATTGCTTGCACTTCCCTCCTTCGAGAAAGTTTATGGTCCTTACGTAAGTGTTCAGAGTTGGGGTGCTCCGTAGGGGCGAACCTTGTGTTCGCCCTCTCTGCATACCGCTTCGTCTTCGTCAAGAGGGCGAACACAAGGTTCGCCCCTACGGAGTACCCCTTATCTGAACTCTTACTCCTCTAATACTTACGGTTATTCTGTGCTGCGGCCAAAGCCCACAAAGCCGCTATTAGGTTTAGTACCTGTAGGGTAGCGCGTGCAGTTTGCCACCGCTCAAATCTATCGAACACTTCCGCTAAAGCTGCTTTGTCGTTGACTACCTTGCGCTGACTGAAGTTCGTGGGCGCAGCCTGCGTCGTGGCAAGGGAGTGCAATATAGCCAAACATGCCGAGATGGCAAGCGGGGTTCGCACCTCTGCGGGCACGCGCTGACGGAAAGCGGCGAGCGCCGCGCCCAGGGTCAGGAGCGCTGCGCCTACTCCCAGCGTTGCATACCAGACGACGCCACTGCCCAGGTCGGAGGCTTGACTGTACCGGGAATAAGCGAGCAAACCGATGAGATGGCGGGCAGGTAGTTGCTTTATAGATTGGTCCAGGCTTGCTCCGGCCAATATGCCGTTCGCTGCAACCGAGGCCATAGCGAGCGCAACAGTCACGTTAGGTGCAGACTCCATAATTCATATCTTCTTCCGGGCTGAAATGGGCGGTCACGCTATCACTTAGAACGCCTAACAAAACCGTGTAGGGGCGAACCTTGTGTTCGCCCCTACACGGTTTTGTTAGGCGTTCTTAGGCGTAGCTGTTGTAGTATTGATCAGTATCGGCCAGTCGTTCGGGCGCGTTCAAGGAGCAGTTCACGCTCGCGGGTGTTGCGCGTGAGCGACGCCGCACGCTCGAACTCTGCTGCGGCCTCCTCGAAGCGGCCAAGCTTGGCAAGGAGATCGCCTCGCACACTGGGCAAGAGGTGGTAGCATTTGAGCGACGGCTCCGAGGTCAGCGCATCGACGAGGGCCAATCCTGTTGCCGGGCCATACGCCATCGAAAGCGCGACCGCCCGATTCAACTCCACAACGGGGGACGGCGCAAGCTGGGAGAGTGCGTCATAGAGCGCGGCGATGCGTGCCCAGTCCGTTTCTTCTGGGGTGCGCGCTCGCGCATGACAGGCCGCAATCGCGGCCTGCAACGCATAGGGGCCGAGTTCACCTCCGAGTTTCTCTACGCGCTCAAGCGCCGCGAGACCGCGACGGATCAGGAGATGGTCCCAGCGAGCGCGGTTTTGATGCATGAGCAGGATAGGCTCTCCTGACGGACTGGTCCGCGCCCTCATGCGTGACGCCTGCATCTCCATCAGTGCGACGAGGCCGTGGACCTCTGGCTCGTTGGGAACAAGCTCGGCCAGAATACGGCCAAGACGGAGTGCGTCCTCGCAAAGGGCAGGCCGCATCCAATCGTCACCTGCTGTCGCCGAATAGCCTTCGTTGAAGATGAGATAAATCACCTCCAGCGCCGACGACAGACGCGCGGCGCGTTCGGCCCCACGCGGTACCTCAAAGGGGATGCGAGCCTCAGCGAGGGTCCGTTTAGCCCGCACGATCCGCTGTGCAACGGTCGCCTCCGGCACAAGAAAGGCGCGCGCGATCTCCGGGGTCGTCAAGCCTCCGAGCACTCGAAGCGAAAGCGCAACGCGCGCTTCGGTAGAGAGCACCGGATGGCAGGCTGTGAAGATCAAGCGCAGGAGGTCGTCGTCAACGTGATCGTCTTCGCCTTCATCGAGCACGGCGTCGAAATCCGCCTCGGTCATCTCGTGGTGAAGCCCCAGTTCACGACCGAGTTCCTCATGCTTGCGCTCCGACATCTTCATCCGACGCAGTCGGTCAATCGCACGGTGTTTAGCGGTAGCCATGAGCCAGGCACCCGGGTTGTTAGGGATGCCAGTATCGGGCCACCGCTCTAGAGCGATCACAAGCGCGTCCTGCGCCAGGTCTTCCGCCAGGCCAACGTCGCGCACGATCCGCGCCAGGGCGGCGATGAGTTTCGCTGACTCGATCCGCCAGACCGCTTCAATTGTGCGATGAGTGTTGGATATGGTCATTTTTGCTCGTACGCTCGCCTTAATGCTCCAATGTCAATTTTTGTCATTTGCAGCATCGCTTGCATGACGTTTTGGGATTTTTGGGGGTCTTTGTCTTGCAACATCTGACCTAAGGCTGTGGGGATAATTTGCCATGACACGCCAAATCTGTCTTTCAGCCAGCCGCATGGCCCTTTTTCGCCGCCTTCTGAGAGCTTCTCCCACAGTTCGTCTACTTCTTCCTGCGTCTCGCAGCTTACGAAGAGCGAAATACCGTTAGCAAAGGTGAAATGTGGCCCTCCGTTGAGCGCCATGAACTCCTGCCCCTCAAGCAGGAATGACGCGCTCATTGCTGTTCCAGCAGGAATCGGCGCTCCTTCACCATAACGGCTGATACTCACGATCTCTGAATTCTTGAAAGTGGAAACATAGAGATTCACAGCCTCTTCTGCTTGATTGTTGAAGGTTAAGAATGTAGTGATTTTTTGCATTGTGTCTCCTTACACGCTCTAGAAGCGGTAACGGGTAGAGCGATTGATGTCGTCCTCGCCCGTACCGAAAGCAAAGACTACGCTGGGAGCGACTTCGTACACGTCGTAGGGCGCGGGGCCGGTCGTGGCAGCACTGTATGGAGCATCGAGGACGCCGTCGTGGACGTAGGCGGGCCAACCCTGATCTGCGTAAGCGCGGGCTATGCGCTCAAGCTTTCCCACCTCCCTTACCCTGGCGGCTTCTCCTTCAAATACAAGGTCGAAGCCCCGGCTCAATAGGCTGATGACGCAGTGAGGGTTGCGGGCAAGATTGTTGCCTTTGACGGTGCCCTGCCCTGTTGTGACGTAGTACGCTCCGTCCACCCAGAGTGCTCCTACCGGCACCACGTGGGGTCGCCCGTCGGGGCGTACCGTTGCCAGCCAGGTGGTCCCTGCTTCCGCCAGGCTGTCGCGTATCTGAGCCCAAGGGGTTAGACTAGAGGTTATCGTAGCGGTATTGGGCGTTGGCATCTGCTCTGCTATGGGTTCTCTTTCAGCCATCAGTTTCTCCTTATTGAAGTGCATAACAGGCTCTATCGCTTCGTGTTCACTTCTATCTGCGCGCGCTGCCGCTCCTGCTGCTCCCTGAGTTCGGGCGTGAGCGCGGCCCCGAAGTCGTCGTCCTCGAACACCTGGCGAATCTCGATCTCCACGCCGCCACCGAAGGGTGCCCGCTTGAGCCACTCAACGGCTTCTTCCATAGACCGGACCTGCCAGATCCAGTAGCCAGCGATCAGTTCCTTTGTCTCGGCGAAAGGTCCGTCTATCACGATCTTCTGGTCTCCCAAGAACCGAACACGCTTTCCCTTGGAGCTAGGGTGGAGGCCGTCGCCTGCCAGCATCACGCCAGCCTTCGTCAGATCATCATTGTACTTCCCCATCTCGGTGAGAGTCTTCTCGTCCGGGAGGACACCCGCCTCGCTCTGCTCGTTCTCTTTCACCAGTACCATTACTCGCATTGTCGTATCTCCTTTTGATTGTGGATTGGGTTGGTTTTGGAGCAGGGCCTTTGGACGTATCGGACCCGGTGTAAACCCTTGCTCTATTAATACGTCGAACGAGGTTCAACAAAATCGACACCCTATATCCAAAACCCCTAAATGAGGTAGTCTTCTCACCCTATTCACATGCTTCGGTTCGGGCTTATCTGAATTGTTGTAACACAGCCTTTCAGCCCGCTCCTGGTGGTGCGCAATGTTATACTAACATATTGTGAACACAGGTGTAGACAGAGATCAGGTTGATGAAGGTTCCAGGGACGCTGGGAGCCGCCGACAAAGCATGAATACAACACCCCCGCCTGAGCAGATTTACTTGGAGCGCAGTGAGCGTTTCGAGAGGGAATTCAGCAAGGAGACTCGGCTGTGGAACCGGATAGCGAACCTCCGGCTATTGTCCTTTGTGCTGGCTGCGATAGCCCTGGGCTGGGGGCTTTGGCAGTCACAGCTTACACTTCAGCTTGTCGGCCTCGTCTTCGGCGCAGCCTTTGCTGTATTTGTTCGCTATCACCGTATAGTAAGCAGACGCAGACAGCGACATGAAAAGCTCTGGAAGATCAACACCGAGGCGGGCAAGCGCGTGGCGCGGGCCTGGGGTGAACTCCCCATGCGGCATACCGTAAGTGCCAAACCAGATGAACCCTACGCCGCCGATCTTGATATATTCGGGCACGCTTCGCTGTTCCACCTTCTCGACACGCTTACCACGCACGCCGGAGAGACAATACTTGCATCATGGCTGCGCAACTCATCTTCCCCACAGGATGTGCGCCAGCGCCAGGAAGCTGTAGCCGAGCTTTCCCCGATGGTTGACCTACGAGATGAATTAGAACTACGTGGACGTCTGATAAGCGAGCAACGACCTGATCCTGAGCGATTTCTAAGATGGGCAGAGGGCGACCTTTGGCTTGCCCGCCGCCCATGGCTCCGTTGGGGCGCAATCGTAAGCGTACTCGCGCTTTGGCTGCTGCTTATCTCCGAGATCGCCGGTCTCGTGCCCTATCCACTCTGGGCGGTCTTTGCGGCTGCCAATTTCGCGTTCGTGCTGAC
>JBBQIC010000126.1:0-10850 GCA_038324555.1 Chloroflexia bacterium | reverse complement strand
CGCGATATAACCTAAAGCGGCGGCTGTCCGCTTGGCAAAAATCAGCTTATTCTGGTCGTGTGCGTCGCCTTGCTGTGGCGTAGCGGTTGGTGCGTTGGCGGAGGCCCCACCGTCATCTACCGGAGCCAGCGGCGCTGTGAGGGTCACCTGGCTAGGGTTGCCCCAATCCATTGACCTGCTGGCGTCGAGCAGTATATGTACAGTCAGGTCTTCCTCTTCCTGGTAGAGCTTGATGAAGAGGCGCTCCATGCGAGCGTAGGCGTTCCAGTCTACGCGGCGCAAGTCGTCACCGTGCGCGTAGTTGCGATAATCGGCGAACTCCACGGATTGCCCGCGCTTGGGGCTGCGTCTCTCGCCTTTCAGCCTGCCCGCCTTGATCTTGCGGCTGATGAGAGACAGCCTCTCCAGCTTGCGCATGAACTCGGCGTCGAAAAGTTGAGTGTAAAAGGTAGGCGCGCCGGTTGGTGTCTGCATGGAGGTCATTGTTGGTATCCTTGACGATGGACGATGGACGATAATGACTTGTTGCTCTTCTCTTTATACTAATTATAACGCTCCTCGGTTCTATTTGGGTCGCTTTACAGGCAAACAAAAAGAGCAGGTCGCCTGGCGACCTGCTCTTTTTGTTTGTTGAACGGATTAAGCTTCGATGGCTACTTCTGTCGCTACTTCTGGTTCGGCGGTTGCTACGGCTGTATCGCCACCTTCACCCTGGGCGTCTGCCTGGGCAGCGGGCGCGGGGCGTCGCTCCTGGGGAGGAGGCGGCACGTTGGCTTTGTTCTTGGAGGCTCGCTTCGCTGTTTCGATTGCGCGGTTGGCTTGCTCGCTCCTCGCGTTCATG
The DNA here is from genome assembly GCA_038324555.1 of Chloroflexia bacterium. Classification (GTDB taxonomy): domain Bacteria; phylum Chloroflexota; class Chloroflexia; order QHBQ01; family JADMIH01; genus JADMIH01. The sequence continues at coordinate 10,009 of JBBQIC010000126.1, read as the reverse complement.
CGGCGCATAAATCGCTCTACCTGGCCCGCAGTGTCAACGATGCGCTGCTCGCCTGTATAGAAGGGGTGGCAATTGCTGCACAGGTCTGTCTTCAAGACGTCACGTGTAGACAACGTCTCCCACGTATGACCACAAGCGCAAATTACCTTAGCTTTTACTAATGTTGGATGGATGCCGGTTTTCATTTCCTGATTGTTTCCTCTCGTTTTTTACCTGACCATGGTCTCTATACATGGTCCTTTATATTATACCAGATTTACGATTATGATGCAGGCTGCTCAACTTCAACGGCAGAAACGCCCATGCGCTCTGGATATACGCTTGCGCGCTTGCGATCTTTGGTAAGATGCTCGAACTTCACGTAGCCGTCAATCATTGCGAACAGAGTGTGGTCCCTGCCCATGCCAACGTTGAGGCCGGGGTGGATGGGGGTGCCTCGTTGCCGAATGATGATGGTGCCTGCGCGCACTTCCTGGCCGTCAGATCGCTTCACGCCGAGCATCTTTGGCTTGCTGTCGCGTCCGTTACGTGAGGAACCTACTCCCTTTTTATGTGCCATTTCTGTCTCCCACTAGTGGCTAGTGGCTAGTGGCTAGTGGCTAGTGATTGGTAGTAATGAGCCAATCACTAGCCACTAGCCACTAGCCACTACAGGCTAATCTCTTTGATCGCCAGTCGGGTAATACTCTGGCGGTGACCTGTCTTACGGCGATATCGCTTTTTGGGCTTATATTTGAAGACGATAAGCTTTGGGCCTTTACCCTGGCTCACCACCCTGGCAAGCACTTTGGCGCCACCGACGAGAGGGGTGCCGATTTGCACGCCATCATCGCCGCCACCCACAAGGAGCACTTCGCCAAGCTCAACGTCCGTACCCGGCTTGACATCAATCTTCTCAACTTCAATAGTATCGCCCGGAGCAACCTTATACTGATGGCCTCCGGTCTTTATAATTGCGTACATCGTCTTTCCTCCGCTTAAGTTTGGGTCACAGCCTCTGATTATACCAGGCCATCAGGCATGTGTCAAGCGCAATTTTTCGCGCCAATAGGGCTGTGTCAAAGTCGCTTATCCGACGATGGACGATGGATGATAGACGATGCCTGCTCAATCGTCCATCGTCTATCGTCCATCGTCAAGGAGCACGCTCCACCGACTTTGACGCAGCCCTAAGCACGACCAGTATTCGCCTTGACGGTAGACCGATTGATGGGGTATAATTAGCGGGCCGACGCCACAAACTTTTCGTGGTAATGTCTGGGATCATCTTTGGGGGTGTAGCTCAGTTGGGAGAGCATTACACTGGCAGTGTAAGGGTCAAGGGTTCGAGTCCCTTCATCTCCACCATCATAATAGGCACGAAAAAGCCCGAATCACACTCGATTCGGGCTTTTTCATACTGGTTTGGGGACAGTTTTTCGGGGTTGTCTGCGGAGGGTCTAGCTGGCCCCGTCGTCTACGCTCAAAAGGGCGTCCATAGCTGCGGCTGCGGCCTGCTGCTGGCTCCGCATAACGTGAGAGTACACGTCCTGGGTCATGCCTGTGCGGGCATGACCTAATAGCTCGCTCACGACTTTTACGGGTATACCCTGGGCAAGCATCAGGGTGGCGGCGGTGTGGCGGGTTCCCTCGTGCAGCTTGATGCGGTCAAGTCCCTCTTTTTTCAGCGTAGACACAAAGAGGCGGGTCACATTGCGGGGTTCCAGGGCCGTACCTCGGTTCGACGTAAACACGTAGCCTGAATCTTGTAGTGTGCAAAAAGGCGTCCGTGCATAGGCAGAGTTATGCAGCTTGGCTATGAGCCTGATAATAATCATGGATGATGCCTCCCAGCACGTCCCGGCGGCAAACAGGTTCACTCATTGTTGCTCGCTTCTCCTCCAGCCGAATTGGGATCTGCTGGCCAATGCCCTGGTGCGCTCGGCGGTGGTTGTAGTATCTCACGTAGTCGATCAGCACACGACGCAGGTGAGCCTCACTTATAATCAGCAGCTGGTCCAAGCATTCCTCCCTCACCGTCCGAACCCACCTTTCTGCAAACGCGTTCGCTTTCGGTGACCGGTAGGGAGTGATTATAGTTTCAATGCCTTCAGAGGCAAACACCCTATCGAAGGAAGAGGTGAACTTGGCGTCGCGGTCATGGATCAGGAAATGTATTGGCAATTCTTTGTTATCCAACTCCTGCATTTCCCACAGATCCCACGTGAGATTGCGTCCTTGTTGTGTGCCCCACTCAGATGTAGGGTGGGCTGTACACCCTGCCAAATGCACGCGTCTACTGCCCAACTCAATGAAAAACAAGACATAGAGCGTTTGCAAGCGTATGGTTTCCACTGTGAAGAAGTCACAAGCCAACATCTTCTGCATAGTGGCCCAGGAAGGTGCGCCAGTTGGTCCCTTGCTGCTTGCGCTGTGGAGAAGGTGGGATGTGCCGGTGTTTGAGGACGTTCCTCACGCTGCAGCGGCTGATCGTGTGTCCCAGCTTGATCAGTTCACCCTGTATTTTGCTGTAACCCCAACGTGGATTCTCGGTGGCCAGCCGTACAATTAGCGCTTCCAACTCCGCTGCAACGGCAGGTCTACCAATTGGTCTGTCTTGTCGAAACGTCCACTTGCGCTTGACCAGATCCCGGTGCCACCTGAGCACAGTGTCTGGCTTGAACAGCAGCATGATTTCTTCCAGACGCGTGCGGGTAGTGGTTGGTAAACTCTTGAGCCGAACGGTGAGTACAGCGAGAAGCCCTTTCTCCCACTGAGAGATACGAGGTGACCGCGGGAATTTGCGTTGCATGATGCGGAGTTGTTGTCGCAGCAGGACTATTTCTAAATCTTTCTGATGATCGGACAAGCGAGAGGTGGTGAGCAGATCGAGGAGCAACCTGAAGATATGGATGAGCATATGAATAAAGGTGTGCATGGGTACAAGCATAAGCCAGATTGAGGTCCCTGCACAAGCGACCAAAGAGCACCGGATGTCTTTTTGCACACTACACGGTGGTGGGTAGTACTCTACTCGTATGTCGGACATCAGGCAGGCTGAAATGCAAAAGCTGGTGTCTCTCCCGGTGCATGGAAGCGTTGCAATGCGCGGTGAGGCTATTTGTGTGGCACTACAGCGGCGCTGCAACAGAAGGCGAGGGATCATTCTTGCTAATCTGAATACCGTCATGGTCTCTCTCTGCTGTTTTATTCACTCAGGGTAGATCGGTGGCACGGCATATTGACGCCAGCAGGAAAAACAACTACAATAGCATAGTAGGTTATACTGTGAGCTAATATGCTCGTTAGGAATCTTCCTAACGAGCATCAATCATAGCGGGAGATGAGCCTGTTCGTCATTGCGCATCATTATGAGTATGATTGATCCTTCCCCCGGACCCGGAAAGCTCCCGGGCTTTGCAAGCGAGATCGAGACTGGTGGGCGCGACTCGAACCCCGAGATTGTCTCTGAGACTGTCTCACCGCAGCCTGCGCATCGGAGCAGTCGCCAAATGTGGGTTGGCTTAGCAATCGTGGCGGCGGGAATCGTTGGCCTTCTCGCTTGGAGCAACTACAGCCAGGATGATGGATTCGTGCCCACGCCTGGCCAGGGACACCCTCATACTCTAATTTTATTGCCCGTTCCCCACTCATCGGGTGTGGCTCTGTGGCTAGGTACTCATAATGGTTTGTTCCTGAAGTACCTCTCACCCAGAGCCCACGCTGGCTGGCGAAATATGGGCGGACCGCTCAACTCAACAGACGTAATGGCTCTAGGCTCTGGGAAAACTCCCGGCAGTCCTATTTATGCAGCCGGTCACAACGTCGGCGTTCAACGAAGCGATGACGGCGGCACAACATGGCGCCAGATCATGCCAGGTGCGCCCACGCGAGATGTTCACGCTCTCACCGTAGATCCGCAGAACGTAGAACGTGTCTACATATGGGACGAAGTGCTTGGTATGCTCGCTAGCTCTAATGGAGGGGCAACATGGGACACGCTTGGAGACGGTAAGGCTCTCACAAACCCGGTGCAAGTCACGTCACTGGCAGCCAGCGTCGCTACGCCCCGTGGCACCGGAGTCTCCTCCCTTCTGCTTTACGCCGGAACAAACTCGGGTATATACATTTCAAAGGACGCAGGCGAAAACTGGACCTCAGCGAAAGGGGAAGCCGCCGACCAACTCACCTATGCGGTGCTGGCGTTGGACCGCCCACAAACCACGGAAGTGTACGCAGGCACCGCCTCCGGCGCTCTGCGTAGTTCCGACGGCGGCGATACCTGGCAGAGATTAGAGGCTACTTCCGAGCTGGGAGGGATAGGCGGCATTGCTATAGAGGAAAGCACGGGCGCGCCCGAAAAGCTGCTGGTAGTGAATAGCCTGAATGACATCTTTGCCAGCACTGATGAGGGAGCAACCTGGAGTCAGTTGCCATAGTTACTCCACAAACTGTTACTTTCGAGGTTAGGCTAGGCCAGGTCACACCAAGGCCGTAGATGTCTTCATTAAGGACTGACATGAACCAATCATCTTCCAACGAGGCAACTTCCCTTGATAACCTGTCAACCATAACGGCTTTCGAAGTTGAAATACAGGTCGGTGGCAGGGCGGCAGAGGTCGAGCGCGTACGAGTACATACCCCATCCACAGCTTCCGTAATTAGCCCTCTGGTTTTACAACGCCAGCAGCGAGCCAGGCTCAGGAAAAGGCTCTTCATGGTCGTAGTTATCGTGGTTGGCGGGCTTCTTTCCATTTGGGGCACCGCCATATTGTGGCAGCCGCTTCTACAAGGCAACATCGCAGCGCGCGTGAACGGCGAGCCTATCACTTTCGAGCAGGTGGACCGCGAGATCAGGCTGAGTAAAGCCCTCTCTGCCGCGACTACCGGTAAAGAGCAGGCCCCAGCGCCGCCTTCCATGCTTGAAGAGCTCATCGTCACAGAGATGAAAGTCCAGGCCGCACACAGGGCCAATCTGACTGTGACCCGCGCCGACATAGACGCAGAGATAGCTGACCTGGCGAAGCGGATGGGCATACCTCCCGAAGTACTGGAAGAGAAGTTGCGTGGCTATGACATGACGCGGGACGACCTGGCGGCAAGCCTCAGCAATACAGTGCTCATTAATCGATTTGTAGAGCGCTATGTAGTAAGCGGTATAGCAGATCCTCAGGCCCGGCTTGCGGCGATAGACAAGTGGCAAAGCGGTCTGGTGCAACAAGCGCGGGTCGAGAGGCTGCGCAACCCTACGACCAGTAGTGCCCCGCGTGCGGGGAGCCAGGCGCCGGACTTTTCGCTGAAGGACCTAAATGGCAAAGAAGTCAAGTTGAGTTCATTGCGAGGCAAGACCGTCATGATCAATTTCTGGGCTCCCTGGTGTCCTCCGTGCCGGGCGGAAATCCCGGTGCTCGAAGCGGCGTACAAGACCTCTGCGAGCAATCATTCTCAGGATGGTGGTTTCGAGATACTGGGAGTGGCGATTCAGAGCGAGCTACCCAACGTCCAGGCGTTTGTAAAGGAGTTGGGCGTGACCTTTCCTGTGCTGGCGGACTCGGAAAATAGTGTGGCTGACCTTTATCAGGTAGGACCCATACCAACATCCTTCTTTGTTGACAAAGAGGGGGTTGTCCGCGCCGTGCAGATCGGCCAGTTAGATGCCAACACCCTCAACCAACACCTGGAGGCCAGCAGGTAAGAAAGGGCCTTATTCCTTTCCTCACGCTTATCGTCCTTCACGCTTTCCGTTCTACTGCCGAGGAGATGCGCGTCAACCATGCCAACGCAAAAGCGTTCCCAGATAGACCTGTCGTTATGTGAGCGCGGGTCTGTCCCTGGATAAACATTGCCCAACCAACTTGAGAACGGGTAAATCGTCCGATGCAGAGGGATAGGGTGCCATCGAGATACTCAAGCAGCGCGGCAAGGTCGAAATAGATAAAGAGCAAGTGAACAGGGTCACGCGCGACTCTTAACGGGACGCTGAGGAATGATGTGTGTCATTGCTTAGTGTTCGTAGGAGGAAGCCACATATGGTGAGCAGGCCCGCAAGCATCAGTAGCCACGCGATGCCGACTTCGGCATCACCGCCCGTCCTGGGCATGCCTGTGGGCATCTTACCTGATGCTAGTGCAGCCTGAACCCTTGCTGCTGACTTTGGGGTAAAGGAGTAAAGAATAGACTTGATTTTGCCGCCTGCCATCAGCCCTTCGCCCAGAATGTCCACTGAGCTGATGCCCAATGCTCTCAGGCTGTCGCTGGAGCGTCTTTCGATCCAAGTGACGGTTCCCTTTTCCAGACGAGGAGTTCCCACCAACTGAATGCGTGTGTTGTCCTCTTTGTAACTTTCCAGCACCTGCCGTATCTCTGCCTTGTCTTTGTACACACTCTCGGTGTCAGGTGGTAAACGAATAAGGATCACGAACGACCTATCTGCAAGCAAAATCAGCGCAGCATCAAAGGCGTAGGCATCCACCGCGGTGACCCACGTCGTAATAATATTTGCAGAGTCGGCGTCTTGCGCATGCGCTTGCACCGGTGAGGTACCGATGACCAGAAAGACCAGAATCACTAAACTCACGCGAAGCGTCTTCATTCGGCTCCTTCAATATGATTGGCTGTAGCCATGCGCGTCATTCTTAGCGCACGCTTCTTGCTCCATAGATCAGAACTGGAACGCTGTAGCAGTATCTGGCGAGCGGTCCTGTGCTGCTCATGCTAATACAGTTGAGCTATTACCTTGCAAGCTACGAACTGTTTATAGTAGATTATACAGGAAATCGCGGTGCATCTAAACCATTTTAGGTCTAAATTGTGAATCAGGGGAGGTAAAGCATGAGGACAGAGTCCTTCGAGTTGGGCAATCTATGCTGCGTATCTTGTGCCGAGGAGGTAGAGTTGGTGCTACGCTCCAATCCGCATATTGACACTGCCCGGATCGACTATCTGCATGATCGCGCCATTGTCACCTATGAAGAAGATGCCCTAAATGCTAACGAAATAGCCGAACTGATAAACCTGTCGGGCCACGGTTGCGCCGTTGCTGCGCCGTCACCTGGATCATCGTTTATTGTTGCCGGAGCCAGCGACGGAACGGACAGCTTCGCGGGGCGCGCGCACCCATTGCACGCCGTAAAGTCTGAAGCGGCAGTGGAGACCGCGCAAGCCCTGCCAGATGGCGGTCCTGCTCATAGTACAAATACTACGGGCGCTACAACTCGTATGGCGCATATGGGGCACCAGATGCAGATGGCGACGATCAGCCTGGGCACCAAAATGGACCGTATGCAGTACGAAATGCCTGCTACCGCAGCCCGGCATACACATCGCCAGATGCAAGCGGAAGATGTAGCCATACAGATCGCCGACATAGTGCTGATGAAATCAGACCCCCTGGACATCCTCCGGGCTGTAAGGCTGTCCAAGGCCACCGTGACGAAGATGAAGCAGAACCTCTTCTGGGCGAGTATCTATAACGTGCTGGCGATTCCCGTCGCCGCAGGGTTGCTGTATCCCAGTCTGGGGCTATCCATACGCCCTGAGTTCTCCGCGCTGCTTATGTCGGCATCGTCAATAATTGTGGCCACAAACGCCGTGCTCCTGAAGCGCGTGGAGCCGGAACTTAGGGAAGTATAAGTATTGGCGGAAGTCTGCTCAACTGGTAGCTGGCTAGCTGCTTAGGGTTGGTCATGTCCGGTTTCGCTCCCATCTGCCGCGACATATTTTTCAGGGTCTTTGTCGAAAGCTGTTTTGCAGCCCTTTGAGCAAAAATAGTAAGTCTTGCCATTGTATTCCGACATACCGGCAGCGGTTTGCTCGTCCACATCCATTCCACAAACAGGGTCTTTAGCCATCTTTCTACTCCTTATCGTTATAGCGCCTCTACGGTTGACTGTTGCGTAGCCAGGCAACGCGCGCAAGTTACAGGGTAAGTATACAGGACATGGTCTTACTGGGGTTGTCAGACTGAAGGTAAGGCACACGCATATAATTATTACCTGATCATCACAACGGTCATTGTGCCGTCCTCCCCACCGTGATAGGCCCATTTGGACCCACCTAAAACGGAAGCTGGCACAATAACCGCTAAAACTTCTCTTCTGCGCTAGGGCGTCACATTATCGAAGACATGCGCTTGCACGACTCGGCGCAACGGCGGCACGACTCGGCGCACGATTGCATCTGCCCATCACCGCCTATCTGCTCGCAACTCTGAGCGCACCGCTCGCAAACCTCGGCACACACTCCGCACACTCGCCCATGCAGGTCGGAGCCGCGAAGCATGAAGTTGGCGCTCGTCTGGCAAATCTCCGCGCAATCGAGCAGCAGCCTGATATGGGTAGGCTCGGCGTGCTTACCGCCTTGTTGTAGGCAATAAGAGGCCGTCTGCACGCATATGCTGTGGCAGTTCAAGCACTCCTGTATGCATCTCTGCATCTCCTGGCTCATTTGCTGCCCCATATGCCCGGCCCCGGTGGGCTGCATATGTTGCATACCGGTAGTTCCCTGGTCCACTGTCATACCTCCTTGTATATTGAATCGGCGTTGATTTTATCTAGCCGAAGCGTCAAGTTAAAGGTAAACGTCGGCTATGTCGCCCACTCGTCCACCTACTATGGACGCATCGTAGCAAATTGTGTGCCCTCATAACCTCCTTGTTTCCACCTTGAGCACTTTTCGCGCATCCTTTTTCAATCCGACGGGCAATGAGAATACTCCCACTTTTTCACCCTGTCGTCAGCACTATTTCAAGGGGGCGTTGGTGGCAATGGCGAGGCAGTGGCGAACTAGAACCTTGGTAGATAATGCCTTCTTCATGCGCGACACTGGCCTGGGGTGAGAGACGGATTACCGATGCCTAGGTGTCTAAGTCTCTGCATCTACGACTGGCGACACCTTACGCTGCTGGTGCTGCTTACGCCATCCATACGGAGTCACGCCCCGCGGCTCGTACACCGACAGCGCCGTGAGCACGAGCAACACCACCAGGGCAGCGCCGGAGGCGACCACCATTAGGATCCGCATCTGGCGGAGGTCGGCACCGAACACTGCCGTCTTTGCCGCGACACCAGCCAGGAGGTCAATCGGCTGCGTGTGTACCAGCAAGATGATGGTGGCAAAAATGGTTATCAGGAGTTTCAGCAGGACCCAATAGTACCGGAACAAGCCCCATGTGGTCCCCAGTGACGAGACAACCCCGCTTAACAGCGAGACGAGGGCTAACGGGACGATGACGAACCGGGTGGTCAACTCCATCGCGAGATAGGCGGCTCGCACCATCTGAGCATCCTGGCTGGTCAGACCGGAGATGGCGAGAGCCAGGAAGGCAGCGACCGCGCCAAACCAGCCAATCGAAGAAGTGACATGCGCGGTGAGCGCGAACTTGCGGAGGCCGGGTGTCATGGTCATCAGTGACCACTCATTCCAACACCGGCGAAGTGGCTAATGACAAACAGCAGAGCCAGAACGAGCGCGATAATCCCAAACACTATCACCCAGCGTGGTGTGCTGGGGGTCGATCTACGGTCGGGTTTCTCGTGAGTTTGCGACATGGTTGTTTCTCCCATTATAATTTGAGACGTTCCATGTACAGACTACGGCGTTTCGCCGATGAATGTCAATAATCAAAGCGAGGGATTTGTTCGTTTGTGAACAGTGTGAGCGAATTGTTCAGAAACCTCACCCTCGACGCTCTGCCCACACGCGGAGAGTACGATTGCTCATCTAAGGAAGATGCTTCATGCCGAAGACTGACCGGCGCGTACAGCGCACGCGCGAACTGCTGCAAAAGGCGCTGATCAGTTCGATCAGCGAACGTAGATATGATGCGATCACGATTCAGGATATAGTGGATCGCGCCAACGTCGGGCGTACCACCTTCTATCTGCACTACCTTAGGGCGAGCGCGGTAATAAGTTGACATTATAAAGGAGATATGTCATGTTAGCGACATGACACGGATACGAGCCAGTCGAACAGAGAAATATGAGCAAATGCGCCAGATGCTCAATGAGAAACAGTGGAGACACTTTCT